>JAGAVA010000147.1 GCA_017620505.1 Clostridia bacterium | reverse complement strand
TCGCAGGCCGAAGAGGCATAGGTCTCGTGGAGAGAAATGGCGGCGTTCTCTATGTACTGCGCCGCCCGGCGATGGTGATCCACCACGGCAATTCTGTGGATGGCATCCAGCAGATCGGGGCCTTCCACCATATCGGGACGGGTGGTGTCGCACACCACACACAGAGAGCCGGCATCGGCCTTGACAATGGCGTCCTCCTGACTGATGAACACGCCCTCGTACTGGGGAGTGCGGCGCAGGCGGTCGATGAGTTCCTTGGCAGAGGTGGCCTTGTCGTTGACGATGATATATGCGGGGCGTCCGGCCTTTCGCACGGCTGCCACCAGACCGGCGCAGGCGCCGATGGAATCCAGGTCGGAATACTTATGACCCATGAGGAACACCTGGCTGGAGTCTTTGATCAGCTGCATCAGGGCGTTTGCCATGACACGGGACTTGACTTTGGTGCGCTTTTCCAGCTCCTTGGAGCGGCCGCCGTAGAACTCAAAGGCGGTCTTGGTCTTGACCACAGCCTGGTCGCCGCCACGGGACAGCGCCATGTCAATACCCAGTGCGGCATACTGATACAGCTCCTGCATGGAACATTCGCCCTTGCCCACACCGATGGACAGGGTGGCGCTCAGACCCTCGCTGTTCTGCACCGCGTGGATGGACTCCAGAATGGAGAACTTTCCGGCGGTAAACTCCAACAGGCTGTGCTGCTCAAAGATGAACAGATAGCGATCCCGCTCCAGACGGCGGACGATGCCCTTGGCAGGCTTTGCCCACTCGTTGATGTGCCGGTCAATGTCGGCGGTGAGGGTGGATTTTTCGGCCTCGGAGGCGTTTTTCACCAGCTCCTCGTAACTGTCGATGACGATGATGCCTACCACGGGACGGGTGCGCTCCACGTAATCCCGCAGCTGCAGATAATCGGTGGTATCCACCCAGAACAGGGTGGCCAGCAGGGACGAGCCCCGGTTGCGGCCCGAGCGCACCATGTTGCCGTAGACCTGATACTTGCGCTCACCCATCTCCACATCATAGGGACAGAGGGTCTTTCCCTCCATGATCCAGCGGGTGTCAAAGCCGTGGAGCACATCGGTAATGTGGGTCTCGAACATACTGTCCTTCTTGCCGGAGATCTCACCGAACTGGTCGTTGCCCCAGACGATCTCACCGGTGTCGATGCGGATGATGGCCATGGGCAGCGGGAAATTGACCATGGAGTGTTTGGAAGCATCGTCCACCGAAAAGGCCAGATTTTCCACATACTTGCGAATTTCTGCCGAACGGCGTTTGTTGCGGCGGCGATAATACAGATAGAGCAGTGCCACCACAACCGCTTCGGCGATGCCGATGCCCCAGTGGCCCTTGAAACAGGTGATGGCTGCAAACAGCACCATCACCACAAATGTCAGGCGGGTGCCCGACTCGATCATTCTGGAAAACCGTTTATCCAAGCGTTTTTCTCCCCTTTATGCCCTAAAAAAGGGCGCAATAATGCCATTATCATATAGATAAAAGATATTATAGCATTTGCAGGCAACGGTTGCAAGTGTTTTATAAGGAGAAGCGGCCGCAGAGGCCGCTTCGGTGTCTACTGGATGTGCTCCTGCCGCCACTGGTATTCTTCTTCCAGACTCTGCTCGTCGGGGCAGGGCAGATTCAGATGCCGGGGAATGTCGTCCCGCATCCCTGCCGGACAGACCATTTGCCGATGGGGTCGTGCTTTTTTGCCGTAAGACATCGAAAACCACCTCCGATTACAGTTTTCCGCGTTCTTTCTCAGAAAAAGCAGTAAGATTCTTCAAAAAATCCGGTGTCCTTCCATGTTTCACCGAAAGTTTCCTTGAGTCGAACCGTTAAACCAAGTATAATGAGGAAAAGAAACCATCCGGGAGGCGATTTTTTGAAAACAAAAAACAGGTTGGAGCTCACATCCATGTGGCTGCATCTTCTGGCCATGGCATTTATGCTGTGCGACCATCTTTGGGGCACCATCGTCCCGGGAAACGATTGGCTGACCTGTATCGGCCGCATCGCCTTTCCGCTCTTTGCCTTTCTGCTGGTGGAGGGATATTTCCACACCGGCAATCTGAAAAAATACAGCGGTCGGCTGCTGTTGTTTGCCCTTCTGTCCGAGCTGCCCTTCAATCTTGCCATGGGCAGCAGCCTGTTTTACCCCATACATCAAAATGTATTATGGAGTTTTTTGATCGCACTGGGACTGATCCATTGGAACGAAAAGGCCCGGGCCACCGGAAAAATCGGTGTCCGCCTCCTCACCGGATGCATCACGGTTGTGCTGGGCGCTGTCATCGGGTTGGTGACCATGGTGGATTTTTATCACGCAGGGATTCTGACCGTTCTGGTGTTTTACTTTTTCCGGCAGCGGAAATGGTGGTGTTACGCCGGACAGCTGCTCTGCCTGTGGTACATCAACGTGGAACTGCTGAGTGGTTTTTCCTATGAGCTGCAGCTGTTTGGACAAACCTATTTCTTTGTCCGTCAGGGTCTGGCTCTTCTGGCGCTGCCGCTGATCTGGCTGTACCGCGGCAGGCAAGGGTATCACAGCAAATGGCTGCAATACGGGTATTATGCGTTTTATCCCCTGCACTTGCTGATTTTGGGCGTGATTAAGATTTTGTAAGGAAGCTGCCCGAAATGGGCAACAGGTTGTGCCCCGCCACCTTGTTTTTTTATACTTTTTGCGCTATACTATATAAGTTAATGAAGAAGCGTGCGGAGGTATGTCCATGTTCAACAAGCTGGCACAGGTGAAAGCCCACTATCTGGATCTCCAAAAGCAGCTGGAGGACGGCTCGGTCTATTCCGACCCTCAGCTGGCGGCAAAGCTGCTCAAGGAGCAGAAGGAGCTGCAGCCGGTGGCCGAGGCCTTTTCCCGCTGGGAGCAGGCCAGAGACGATCTGGACACCGCCTTGGAGCTGCAAAAAGACCCCGACCCCGAAATGCGGGCCATGGGCGACGAGGAATGGCAGAGCGCCAAGGAGCGCATGGAAGCACTGGAGCAGGAGCTGAAACTGCTGCTGCTGCCCAAAGATCAGGATGACGACAAGAGTGTCATCGTGGAGATCCGCGGCGGCGTGGGCGGCGAGGAAGCGGCTCTGTTTGCCGCCGATTTGTTCCGGATGTACTCCATGTACGCCGAGCGCAAGCGCTTTTCCATCGAAGTCATGAACGAAAACGCCACCGAGCTGGGCGGCTACAAGGAAATCTCCTTTGCCGTGGAGGGCAAAGGAGCCTGGGCGCGGTTCAAGTTTGAATCGGGCACCCACCGGGTGCAGCGAGTTCCCGACACCGAAAGCCAGGGGCGTATCCAGACCTCGGCTGCCACGGTAGCCGTTCTTCCCGAGGCCGAGGATGTGGAGATCGACATCAATCCCGCCGACCTGCAGATCGACACCTACCGCTCGGGCGGTGCAGGCGGTCAGCACGTGAACAAGACCGAGTCTGCCATCCGCATTACCCACCTGCCCACCGGCACGGTGGTGGAATGTCAGGACGAGCGCTCTCAGCACAAAAACCGCGACCGGGCCATGAAGCTGCTCCGTTCCCGGCTGTACCAGCGGGAACGGGAAAAGGCTGAGGCCGAGCGTGCCGGTCTGCGCCGGGATCAGGTAGGCACCGGCGACCGCAGCGGGCGCATCCGCACCTATAATTTCCCCCAGGGTCGTATGACCGACCACCGCATCAACCTGACCCTTTACAAGCTGGATCAGGTGATGAACGGCGATCTGGACGAGATGATCGACGCCCTCACCGCCGCAGACCAGGCCGAAAAGCTCAAGGCCTCTCAAAATTAGCACACAATATTGCGAGAATAGAGAACCGTTTTACAGGAGGAACATTTTATGGACGTATGGCACGATCTGGATCCCAAGTACATTACCCCCGACAAGTTTACCGCCGTTATCGAGATCCCCGAAGGCAGCAAGAAAAAGTATGAGCTGGACAAGCGCACCGGCCTGCTGCGTCTGGACCGCATCCTGCACACCGCCACCCACTATCCCGCCAACTACGGCTTTATTCCCCGCACCTACGCCGACGACCGTGACCCTCTGGACGTGCTGGTGCTGTGCTCTCAGGTGCTGGATCCTCTGGTGGAGGTGGAGTGCTTCCCCATCGGCTGCATCCGCATGATGGACGGCGGCGACTACGACGATAAGATCATTGCCGTTCCCTGCTTTGACCCCACCTACAACTCCTACACCGAACTGGAACAGCTGCCCCACCACATCACCGCCGAGATCGCCAACTTCTTCGAGATCTACAAGATGCTGGAGCACAAGACCACTGCCACCAACGACGTTCTGAACTCCGACGGTGCCAAGGAGATCATCAAGAAGTCCATGGACAGCTACGATGTTCACTACTGCGGCAAGTATGAAGACTGAGCTGCTGCACCGCTCAAAATCTGATATTGCAAAAGCCGGCGCCCTGCTTCGTGAGGGCGCCGTGGTTGCTATCCCCACCGAAACGGTGTACGGTCTGGCGGCAAACGCCCTGGACGAGGCGGCCGTTCTGCGCATCTTTGAAGCCAAGGGGCGCCCCCAGGACAATCCGCTGATCGTTCACATCTCCGCTCTGGAGCAATTGGAGGGGCTGGCAGAGGACATTTCCCCTGCGGTCTACCAAATGGCCGAGCATTTCTGGCCCGGCCCGCTGACCATGGTGGTCAAAAAGGCCGCTGTGATCCCCGACCGCACCTCTGCCGGGCTGGACACGGTGGGCATCCGTATGCCCTCGCATCCGGTGGCAAGAGCCATCATTGATGCGGCGGGAGTGCCGCTGGCCGCCCCCTCGGCAAACACCTCGGGCAAGCCCTCTCCCACCACCGCACGGGACGTGCTGGACGACATGAACGGCAAGATTCCTGCCATCGTGGACGGCGGCGCCTGCACGGTGGGCGTGGAATCCACCGTGGTGGATATGACGGGGGACTATCCCCAGATCCTCCGTCCCGGTGCCATCACCGAGGAGATGATCCGGGAGGCTATGGGTGCCGTTTCCACCGATCGGGCTGCCCTGGAAGGTCTGTCCGACGATGCCAAGGTGCGCTCTCCCGGCATGAAATACCGGCATTATGCTCCCAAAGCCCCGGTGATCCTGTTTGAGGGTGCCCCTTGGGACACCTACTGCGCCCTTTTGGAAGAGCTGGATACCCCCCGGACGGGCGTGATCTGCTTTGAAGAATTTTTGCCTGCCGTCAAGGAGCGCCGCTCCCGGCTGGTCTATTCTCTGGGCTACAGCTGGGATCACGCCGAACACGCCCGACGGCTCTTTGCCCGGCTGCGCAAGTTCGACCGGACACAGGCACAGCGCATCCTGGTGCAGTGTCCCCGCACCATGGGTGCCAACGCCGGAACGGTCAACCGTCTGCGCAAGGCCGCCGGCTTCCAGAGCGTAGACTGCCGGAAAGGCCGCCACATCATTGGCGTCACCGGGCGCTCGGGCTGCGGCAAAAGCCTGCTTTCCCAGCGACTGGAACAGATGGGCGCGCAGGTGCTGGATGCCGATAAGATTTACGCCGAACTGCTCAAGCGGGACTGCCCCATGACCCGTATGCTGGATCATCACTTCCCCGGCGTGTGGAAAGACGGGGTTCTGGACCGGAAAAAGCTGGCTGACATCGTGTTTTCCGACGAAGAAGCCCGCAAAACCCTGAATTTCATCACCCACAGTCAGGTGAAGGCGCATAT
>JAGAVA010000146.1 GCA_017620505.1 Clostridia bacterium | reverse complement strand
TCGGCCTGCTCCCGGGGAATATCGGGCAGATCGGGGCAGCGAAGATAGGCTCGGTTGACTTGGGCGCTGATACATAGCACACCGCTTTCCGCCAGAAGCCGGATGACGCCGCCCCATCCGCTGAACACCCGCTCCTCTTCGTCTTGGGTCATGCCTGCCTGATGGCAAAGGTCTTTCAAATCCTCCCGGGAGACGGGTGTACTGCTTAAGTTGTCGGTTACCAACCGGGCAAAATACAGCATCCGCTCTTTGGAGACCTGACAGTGTCCATCGTACAGCCATTTTCCGTAATCGGTGTGGAAAATTCCCTCCACACCGGTATAGGAACGGTACAACGGCAGGTCAGATGCCGGAAAAAGATGCAGTGTTCCCCGTAAAGTCCAGGACTTTACAAAATCAGTAATATCAGTGCTGTTGGAACGCAATCGCAGACTGTGCAATGCGTTGGCGGCGTACTGCGCTTGCAGACCGCAAAGGTCGGAACCCACGGTCAGGCTGTCAGCCTGCGCGGTGAGGTGCTGGGCCCAAAGATGCCATTGCTGCAGCTCTTTGCGACTCACTTCCATAGCTCGGCTACCTCACTTTCGCCGTAAACGGCGATGCCGTTCTGCTTAAGCAGGGCTGCCGTCACACCGTCACCATCAATCAATGTACGGGAAAAGCTGCCGTCATAGATCTGGCCGCTGCCGCAGGAGGGGCTGCGCTCCTTCAGAATGGCGCAGGTGCAGCCGTACAGCCTAGCCAGCCGCAAAGCCTCTTCCGCGCCACGACGGTATTGAGTGGTCACATCGGTATCATTTTCGGTGAACACGCCGTCACCCTTCCGTTCTGCCGGGGGACGAGGCGTTGCCAATCCGCCCATCTGCTCGGGACAGACCGGGATGAGGGTGTGGTGCTCCATCAGCGCAAGAACTCCATCGTTGGGTTTGCTTTTGCCGTCGTACCGGCAGGGACAGCCCAAAAGACAGGCCGAGACCAGAATGGTCATTTTACCCGTGCCTCCCAATCGGCCTGTTTGAAACCGGTCAACACGAAGTCTTCTCCTACCAGCAGGGGACGCTTCACCAGCATACCGTCGGTGGCCAGCAGGGCAAACTGCTCGTCCTCCGGCATGGTGGGCAGCTTTTTGGTCAGCTCCAGCGCCCGGTACTGCAGGCCGGAGGTGTTGAAAAACTTTTTCAGCGGCAGGCCGGACAGCGCGTGCCAACGGCGCAGTTCTTCCTCAGTGGGGTTATCCAGCTTGATGTCCCGCAGTTCATAGGGGATATGGTTGGCATCCAGAAAGGTCTTTGCCTTCTGGCAGGTGGAACACTTGGGGTAGCAAAGAAACAGCATATGCAAAACCTCCTGATGATTTTTGTTAACAGTATACCATATCTTGGATGAAATGCACATAAAAATGCAAAAAAACGTGAATAATGCTTGATTTTGGAAACTGCTTTGCCGTATAATGCAATAAAGGAGGGCACTATGAAAAAGAAACTCTCATATGGGTTGTTTTTGACAGCGAATATTGCACTTGGACTACTTTGGATAGTAGAAAGTCGCAGCGCTTATGAGATCGGCGGATATTTGGGCTTCATTGGTGTCGTACAAATGCTTTTATCGGTTGTGGGAATCTTTTATCCCGAACGGTGGATGGTTTTGGCGTTGACCGGGATGCAGGTCATGTCACAAATGTTTTATCTGTTTATCAGTACCGCACTGGGCGGCGGACGGGCTTTGATCCTCAGCGCTGTGTGTCTGGTTTGGGGACTGGTCATTACTTGGGTTGAATGGGCAAGAAACAATCCGTTGCAGCAATAAAATCATTTTACTATTATTCAGGAGGAATCATTTATGGGTAAGTTTGTAGTTCGTAAAACCAATACCGGTATCAAGTTCGATCTGAAGGCCGGTAACGGCGAAGTCAT
The DNA here is from genome assembly GCA_017620505.1 of Clostridia bacterium. Classification (GTDB taxonomy): domain Bacteria; phylum Bacillota; class Clostridia; order Oscillospirales; family Butyricicoccaceae; genus UBA4644. Next base: position 8,802 of record JAGAVA010000146.1, on the reverse strand, counting down.
CGCTACTTCCGAAGTTTACGCTTCCGAAGCCGCCTGCAAGAACGGTGTGGAGTCTGTTCGTAAGAATGCCCCCGTGGCTGCCGTGGAGAATCAGACTGTGGAAGGCTACGCTGTCGAAAAGCATCCCAAGTTTGAGGTCTATACCGACAAGGCCGGTGAGTTCCGTTTCCGTCTGAAGGCCACCAACGGTCAGGTCATCGCTGTCAGCGAGGGCTATAAGGCCATCGCCTCCTGCCTGAACGGCATCGAGTCTGTTAAAAAGAATGCTCCCGAGGCAGCGGTCGTGGAGGAGTAATCCATGCCCGAGGTAAAGGAACTCATCGAAAAACTGCTGGATAAAGTTCAAAAGGACGACAGCATCAAGGAACTGTTCACCAAGGACCCCGTCAAGGCGGTGGAAAAGGTTCTGGGTGTGGATCTGCCTGATGATGTGGTCAACAAGATCATCGATGCCGTCAAGGCCAAGCTTACGGTTGATGATGCCAAAGAATTGTTTGGCGCTCTGAAAAAGCTGTTCTAAAAAGCAAGTGCACCTGCTGCGGCAGGTGCACTTTTTCTATTCTTCGGGGCGATATTCCAGAATGTCCCCCGGCTGGCAGTCCAGCACCCGGCAGATGGCCTCCAGCGTGGAAAAGCGGATGGCGTTGATTTTGCCGGTTTTGATGTTGGACAGGTTGACGTTGGAGATGCCGACCTCCCGTGCCAACTGATTGAGGGACATTTTCCGGTCGGCCATCACCCGGTCAAGGCGTAAAATGATGGGCATAATACACCTCACAGGGTGGTGTCGGCTTCCGCCTGCAGCTGACAGGCGTAGTCAAGGATGAAGGAGAAGCTATAGACCACAATCGGGAGCAGGAACCAAGCCAGATTGATGTCCGGTGAAAAGCGACCACCCTGCATTACCATTGCCCAGCCTTCTAACAGTGCTTTTCCTAAAATGCAGATGAGAGAAAACAACGCGATCCGGCGCATCTTTTTCACATGAATGGGATTGAAAGGGGAATACTCTTCAGAGATTTGTCGGAAAATGCTTCTTGCCATCAGCATTCCCCATGTTGCCAGTAAATAGATTGAAATCATGAGTAAGGTATATAAAAACAGCTCTCCGCGGGATACTTTCGGTGCTTCGCGGGCGAATGTGAACAGTAGACGGTCATCATTTCGAAGCAGCCCCCATAGATTGGTGCAGGCCAAAAGCAACCCCCAGAATGGGAAGATACACAGATAACCAAAAAGCATTGATGTGAATCGGCTGCTTTTCTGAATCTTCTTCTGTAGATCGGTCATAGGATATCCGCCCCTTTCTGTTTTCAAAATATCACACATATACTCGTTTGTCAATTAATTTTTAATGATAAACGATAAAAGACGGCGCAAAAAAGAACGCTGCGGTTGCAGCGTTCTTTCAAAACTCTATAACTTACAGAGCAGCCTTGGCCTTCTCAACCAGAGCGGTGAAAGCGGCCTTGTCGGCGACGGCGATCTCAGCCAGCATCTTGCGGTTCAGATCGATACCGGCCTTCTTCAGACCGTTCATGAAACGGCTGTAGTTGATGCCGTTCATCTTGCAAGCAGCAGAGATACGGGAGATCCACAGACGGCGGAAGTCACGCTTCTTCAGCTTACGGCCGACATAAGCGTAACGCAGGGACTTCATGACCTGCTCGTTAGCAACCTTGAAGTGGTTCTTCTTATTGCCCCAGTAGCCCTTAGCCAGCTTGATAATTTTCTTTCTTCTCTTGCGCGTCATCATCGCGCCCTTAACACGTGCCATGTTTCAAATCCTCCTTCTGACTTAGGGTTTACTTGTAGGGAACCAGACGCTTCAGGGTGGGTGCAGTGGTGGCACCGGCCATGAAGGCCTTACGCAGGTGGCGCTTACGCTTGGTGGACTTACAGCCCTTGATATCGTGGCGTCTGTTAGCGCTGTTCAGCTTGACCTTACCGGTCTTAGTGACAGAAACACGCTTCTTAGCGCCGGAATGGGTCTTAATTTTCGGCATAGTTGCTGCTCCTTCCTTCTTAACAAAAAGCGATTTGCTTAATTTGACAACAATTTATTTCTTGGGGGCGATAAACATCAGCATCTGGCGGCCTTCCAGCTTGGCTGCCTTTTCGACAGTGCCAAACTCGGCGCAAGCTTCAGCGAAGCGCTGCATGACAGTCAGACCGATGTCGGTGTGGGCCATTTCGCGGCCGCGGAAGCGGATGCTGGCCTTGACCTTGTCGCCGGACTTGAGGAACTTTTCAGCCTGCTTCACGCGAACGTTGAAGTCGGCCACGTCGATCTTGGCAGACAGACGCACTTCCTTGATATCCACGACCTTCTGGTTCTTGCGGGCTTCCTTTTCCTTCTTGGCCTGCTCAAAGCGGAACTTGCCGTAGTCCATCACGCGGCATACGGGGGGCTCGGCCTTGGGGGCGATCTTCACCAGATTCAGACCGCGCTGAATCGCGGTGTCCATGGCCTGCTGAATGGTAACGATACCCAGCTGGGAACCGTCGCTGTCGATCAGTCGAACTTCCTTATCACGAATCTCTTCGTTGATCTGATGCTCCAAAGTGCTAATGTTTGCACACCTCCTAAAAAATCAAAAAACGGGCGGCAGATATGCCGTCCGAACAAACGCACCCACAGATCCCTTTTATGCCTGTGGAATACGGAATTGTTAACCTCTTCTAACGCAATGGAGGTGAGGACGGCAGTCCTGCTTTGTTTTACCTGATATACTATAACAGGGCAATAGGAAAATGTCAAGGGCTTTTTTAAAAATTTTTACCGACAAAAGAACATTGAATTTCGCCCACGGATATATTATAATAAACACAACAAAAAAGCAAGTGGGAGGTTCCCAAAAAATGAGCGAAGAATATGGCAACAACTTTGTGGTGCTCACCGATGAAAACGGTAAGGAGATCGAACTGGAGCATCTGGACACCGTGGAGTATAACGGCCAGACCTATATGGCTTTTATCCCCGCCGAGATGAGCCTGGAGGACAGCTATGAGCTGATCATCATGAAGACCGAGCTGGAGGAAAACGGCGAGGAAATGCTGGTGACTCTGGACGATGAGGATGAAGAGGCTGAAATGTTCCAGATCTTCTCTGAGCGTCTGGAAGAGAGCTTTGAGGACGAAGAATAAATAAGCAAAAAGCCCCGTCGGGCGGGGTGCGGATTCTATTATTTAACCTACAATGTGTTATACGGGATTGCGGAGTCCAAGCCCCGTTGGCAGACCTCCCGCTTCGGCGGATGTTGGGAGTCGATAAAAGGTTTGGCAGCTTGCCCACCTGCTTCGCGGGTTATTTAACACAGTCCGCATCCCGCCGGACGGGGCTGATTTTTTGATGACACGCAGGGCGGCTGGAAGCCGCCTTTTCTTATATATTATAAACGGAGGATCTTGATATGGCAAAATTACAGTGGAAGCCGGGCACCCTGCTGGCCCCCGCACCTCCTGCGCTTGTCAGCTGCGGCACCATGGAAGAACACAATGTGCTCACCGCTGCGTGGACAGGCATCGTCAACAGCGAACCGCCCATGACCTATGTGTCCATTCGTCCCCAGCGCCATTCCCATAGCATTATTCAGGAGAAGGGCGAGTTTGTCATCAACCTGCCTACCGAGGCCATCGTGAAGGCAACCGACCTGTGCGGTGTCAAGTCCGGCCGGGATGTGGACAAGTTTGCTCTGGCCGGTCTGACGGCCGAGCCTTCCAATCTGGTAGCGGCACCCGGTATCGCCGAATGCCCGATTTCTCTGGAGTGTAAAGTCCGGGAGGTTACCAGCCTGGGCAGCCACGATATGTTCCTTGCGGACATTGTTGCTGTAGATGTGGACCCGAAATATGTGGATGAAAAGGGTGCGCTGCACATGGAAAAGGCCGGCCTGCTGGCCTATGCCCACGGCGCCTACTTCGGTCTGGGCAAGCAGCTGGGCACCTTTGGCTTTTCGGTGCGGAAAAAGCCTTTGAAAAAGGGCAGAAAACCCGTGAAAAAGAAATAAGCCATGATCCGAGTCATTTTATGGGATATTGACGGCACGCTGCTGGATTTTGCTGCTGCCGAGCGGGAAGCCATCCGTGGGTGCTTTGCCGCCTTTGGACTGGGGGCGTGTACCGACCAGATGCTGGCACGCTATTCGGTCATTAACCGACAGTACTGGGAAAAGCTGGAACGCAAGGAGCTGACCAAGCCGCAGGTTCTGATCGGTCGCTTTGAAGTCTTTTTTGCAGAAGAGGGCCTTGTCGCCGATTGTGTCGCCTTTAATGACGAGTATCAGATCCGGCTGGGAGATACGGTGTGTTTCCATGACGATGGTTTCGCTCTGGTGCAGCAGCTGAAAGGCCGGGTGCGGCAATATGCCGTCACCAATGGCACCAAAATTGCGCAGCAGCGGAAACTGCACAATTCCGGTCTCGATGCCCTGCTGGACGGTGTGTTTATCTCGGAAGATATCGGTGTGGAAAAGCCTGGCGTGGAGTTTTTTCATTCTGTGTGGGAAACCATCGGTCCTTATGAACCGGATGAGGTGCTGATTGTGGGCGATTCCCTCACTTCCGATATGCAGGGCGGCAACAATGCCGGTATCCGGTGCTGCTGGTACAATCCCAAGGGCGCACCTGCACCCGAACATCTGAAGATCGACTATAATATCCGCGATCTGCGAGAGATTCTTGCAATTTTGGAGCAGTAATGCAAAAGGAGCGCCGAAGAGCTCCTTTTTTCTATCACTTTTTACTTTTCTTCGGGCTTGTCATTGGCGGGAGGCGGCGGGGGAGCCTGCTCCTTCTTTTTTCTGCGGAAGATGGAGAAGTCCTTTTTCTTGCGCAGCAAGCGAACAACTATGACGATGACCACGATCCAGAAAACCAGAGAGATGGTGCGGCTGATCCAGTTGCGTGCAAAGCGCAGGGCGAAGCGCTCCAGATCGTCCACGAAATTGTTGGTGCCCGTCTTAAAGGCTTCTACCAGCTTGGCGCCGAAGCCGATCACCGGCTGCTCCTGCTCGGTGAGCTCATAGACCTCTTCCAGATTGATTTCCACAGTGGCATAATCCACCAGTGCGTCATACTTGCGCAGGGTACCGGTGAGCCGCTCGATCTGCAACTCAGTTTCGGCGATGGCAGACTCCAGCGTGATGATGTCTTCCATTACATCGGCCTTTGCCAACAACTCCTGCAGGCGCTCCAGCTTGGTGCGCTGGGTCACCAGACGGGACTCGGTGTCGTAATAGGCCTCGCTGACATTTTCGGTGGTGTGCCGCTGGCTGTTCACCTGTGCCAACTGACCCACTCTGCCGCAGAAAGGCTGATACTGGGCGGAGGGCACCCGCACCACATAATAGGCGTTGCGGTAGGGACTGTAGTTGTTCAGCTCACTGGACTCAAAATAGCCGCCCATTTCGGCAACCAGCTGTTCCAGACCACTTACTGCCGCATCAAAGCCGGTGGATTCCAGATACAGGTAGCCCCGATAGATCATCTTGACGTTTTCCGGCAGGGTGGAGGATACCGTAGTGGTGCCACCTGAGGCGGAGACCGAATCAGAGACCGTTTCTTCCGGCATGGCATAGTCAAAGCCTACCTCCGGCGCGGGCATGGGCATAGAGGGTGCTGCGCTGCTGGTGTTTTTGTCAGCCGATGCACCGTTCATGGCCGTGTCACTGGCTTGTGCGCCGCAGGCCGCCAGACTGAACAACAGCATCACAGACAACAGAATGGATAATGCTTTTTTCATAAGGAATCCCTCCTTGTTTGGCGTTATATATCTGTATAGACCGGATTTTACGGAAAAAGTTCCGGAAAACCGGAACTTTTTTCATTTTTTAGCCCTGGGTGGCAAAATACGCCACACCGAACAGTAATCCGCTCCACACCAGACTTGCTACCGTAAAGATAATAAAGGGAAGCAGATAACGGAACAGCCAGTTGTTCCGATGGGTTTCCTCCTGCTTTTTCTTTTGGTGGCGGTAATAGAGATAACCCACCAGCAGGGGAGGCCCGTAAATAATTACATAAGTGAGAAGATAGATCATTTTTTATACCTGCCATCTTGCAATGTTTTGAAATTACCTATATTATAACGGAAAAGAGGGAAGGTGTAAAGCGTGAAAGAGTATTTTATGGGACTGGCACTGGAACAGGCGGAAAAAGCCCGTGCACTGGGGGAGGTCCCGGTGGGTTGTGTCATTGTCCGGGAGGGCGTGGTCATCGGCGAGGGCTATAACCGTCGGGAGACCGACAAGACCGTACTGGGTCACGCAGAACTGATGGCCATGAAGCAGGCCGAGCAGACCATCGGGGACTGGCGACTGTCCGACTGCACCCTGTATGTCACGCTGGAGCCCTGTCCCATGTGCGCCGGCGCCATCCTCAACGCCCGGGTGGGCACGGTGGTCTGTGGCGCCTCCGACCTGACCTTCGGCGCCTGCGGCGGCGTCATGAATCTCTTTGAAGAGGCTTTTGGCTACAAACCGAAATTATATAAGGGTGTTCGGGCGGAGGAATGTGCCCGGATGATGACCGCATTTTTTGAAGAAGTACGAAGAAAATAAGCGAAAGACGGCCGGAAGGTCGTCTTTTTTAGCACTCTCGGAGTTTGTTTACAAATTAGATGGGCAAAGTTACCAATCTGTTCACAAATTTTTTGGAAAAACTATTGACAAACCCGGTGAAACGGGTAGAATAAACTTAGCACTCAGGAAGAAAGAGTGCTAAAACGACAGGAGGAACGGTCATGGAGCTTCCCGAAAGAAAAAAGCGTATTCTGAAAGCCATCGTGGAAAGCTATATCGATACTGCCGAACCGGTTGGTTCCAAGACGCTGGTCAACAGCTTCGATGGGCCGATCTCCTCCGCCACCATCCGCAATGAAATGAGCGAGCTGGAGGAACTGGGCTTTCTGGAAAAGCCTCACGTATCCGCCGGACGCATTCCCTCTTACGCCGCCTACCGCCTGTACGTCAACGAGCTGATGGAACGGCATCGGGTGGCTACCGACGAGCTGGAGGCCATGCGTCTGATGATGCAGGCCAAAATGCGCGAGATCGACAACATCATGGTCAGCGCCTCCAAGGTGCTCTCCGAGATGACCCAGCACACGGCGGTGTCCATGATCTCCCGCACCGGCGGCAGTCAGGTGAAAAAGTGCGAACTGATCGACGTGGACGGTGGTTATACCTACGCTGTGGTGCTGGTCACCGGCAGTGAGGTCAAAAACAAAATGCTGCGGCTGAGCCAGCCGGTGGAGCCGGCAACGGCAGCGGTGCTGAGCACCGCCATCAATCTGGCCCTCAGCGAGCGGCGGCTGGAATACCTGCTGCCTTCGGTGCAGCAAAGCATGGGCGGCAGCTCGGCTGTCTACCAGATGACGTCCGACATTCTGGATTTTATCCGCGCCACCGAGGCCGGCGGCAGATCGGAGGTCTATATCGACGGCACAGCCCGTCTGCTGGACAACCGGGAATATCAGGACACCCAACGTGCCCGGGAGCTGCTGGAGTACTTCTCCGACCGCAGCCGGGTGGGTGAACTGCTGGAGCAGGAAGAGGACGGCGGACTGGTCAAGATCCGCATCGGCCCCGAGCTGCAGGATCCCAGTATGCGTGACGCCAGTGTGGTGTTCACCAGCTATCAAATCGACCAAAATACTCGCGGCATCGTGGGCATCATCGCCCCGGCCCGCATGGATTACGCTGACGTGTGTGCAAAGCTTGCAGCCTTTACACAGGCTGTGGCGGGCGTCACCGGACAGGGAATGAAACGACTGAAGGACGCAGGTGAAAGCGATGAGCGAAGAGATCAAGAATCAGACCGCAGAACAGGCCGTTGAGGTTGAAGAGACCCAGGAGCCTGTGAAGGAAACCAAAAAAGAAAAGAAACAGACCGCCAAGCTGGAAGAGAAAATCGCCCAGCTGGAGGAAGAAGCCGCCAAGCAGGACGACCGTTACAAGCGGATCCTGGCGGAGTACGACAACTTCCGCAAGCGCACCCAGAAGGAAAAGGAAAGCACTTATCAGGACGCACAGCTGGCCACTGTGGCCGCCTTCCTGCCGGTGCTGGACAATTTGGAGCGTGGCGCGGCTCTGGAAACTGCCGATGAGGGTGTCAAACTGATCCTCAAGCAGTTCCGGGAAATCCTCACCAAGTATCATGTGGAATCCTGTGCTGAAGAAGGCCAGGCCTTTGACCCCAATTTCCACAATGCCGTTCTGCACGAGGAAGGCGAGGGCACCGGCGAGACCGTCATTGCCCAGGTCCTGCAGAAGGGCTACACCATGAACGGTCGTCTGATCCGTGCCGCCATGGTTAAAACCACCGACTGACCTGCTGATTACGAATCAGCTGCACAAATATCGAAACCCCCTGAATATTCATATAAAAAACAAAATCTTATCTTAACGGAGGAAATAAATTATGGCTAAAATCATTGGTATCGACCTGGGTACTACCAACTCCTGCGTATCCGTCATCGAGGGCGGCGAAGCCGTCGTCATCCCCAACGCCGAAGGCGCCCGTACCACTCCCTCTGTGGTGGCCTTCTCCAAGAACGGCGAACGCATGGTCGGTCAGGTTGCCAAGCGTCAGGCTGTTTCCAACCCCACCCGTACCATCAGCTCCATCAAGCGCCACATGGGCACCGATCATAAGGAATCCATCGACGGCAAGAGCTATTCTCCCCAGGAGATCTCTGCCATGATCCTGCAGAAGCTGAAGACCGACGCCGAGGCTTATCTGGGCGAAAAGGTCACCGAGGCCGTCATCACCGTTCCCGCCTACTTCACCGACGCGCAGCGT
>JAGAVA010000145.1 GCA_017620505.1 Clostridia bacterium | reverse complement strand
TTCCCGCAGCAGCTTTTCGGCCTCTTCGGGCAGCTGCGCCAGAGTGCCTCCCTTCACCGGCTCCATAATGATGACCTTTTTGCCGTGTTTGACGGCCACATCATAGCAGCGACCGGCCTGCAGGGAAGGGCTGTCCCAATCCAGATAATTGATCTGCAGCTGAACATAGTCCACCTCGGGGTGCTTGGTGAGGATCTCATCCAGCAGCTGGGGGCCGTCATGATAGGAAAAACCGATGGCCTTAGCCTTGCCTTCGGCCTTCAGCTCTCGCAAAAAGCGGAACTGATCCAGCTTTTCACAGACGGCATAGTTGGCAGCGTTGAGCCAGTGGAGCATATACACATCAAAATAGTCCACGCCACACCGCTCCAGCTGCTCCCGGAAAACCTCCCGGCACTGGTCATAGGAGGTCAGCTTCCAGCCGGGCAGCTTGCTGGCCAGACGGAAGGCGCTCCGGGGATAACGGGAGGTCAGCGCCCGGCCGATGCCCTTTTCGCTGGCACCGCCCAGATAGGTGTAAGCCGTATCAAAATAAACGCCGCCCAGCTCCAAAAACCGATCCACCATTTGATCCACAACGGAAAAATCGATGGAAGTCTCGTCGGTTTCCACCAGTCGGGGCAGCCGCAAAAATCCAAATCCGGTCTTGTTCACAGAACAGGCCTCCTTTTTGATATTGGTTTCATTATACAAATTGGAGTGAACTCCAAGTCAATAGCCGAGAAAAAGACGCCCTGCATGAGGCAGAGCGGCTGAAAGACAGGTTAGTTTGCCGGTTTTTTTGTGTCCTCCCGCCGCAGCTGGACGATGACCGACAGGGCCACCGGGAAGCCGAACAGACCGGCCAGACCGAACAGACGGCTGCCCACGAACAGGGCGATCAGCGTTGCCAGGGGATGCAGACCGATCTGCTTGCCCACCAGCTTGGGCTCCAGATAGTTGCGCACCATGGTGATGACGATATACAGGATACCAATGCCCAGTGCCATGCCGTATTCACCGATCACGGCAGCAATGACCGTCCAGGGAATCAGCACACCGCCGGTACCCAGAATGGGCAGCAGGTCAAAAATAGCGATGGCACCGGCGATCACCGTTGCATAGGGAATCTTCAGCAGGTGGAGACCGATATTCAGCTCGGTAAAAGTAATGATCAAAAATAGCGTGTAGGAGCGGATATAGATCCAAAGAGAGCCGGCCAGCTTGTGCCAGATTTCATGCAGGCGGTCTTTGCCTTTTTCGGGCAGGGACTGATAGAGAAAGCCCATGACCCGCTCGTAGTCGTTGGCCAGGAAGAAGCTGGAGGTGATCATCAGCACCACACCGATGATAAAGCCCGGGACGCCCATGGCAGCGCCGGAGACCCAGGAAACCGCAGAGATAGACAGGGATTTCAGTCCCTGCTCAATGGAGCTGGATAGCTCGATCATGGCACTCTCCAGCGCTCCTACGATGGAGGGATCAAACCGTCGCAGGGTCTGCTCCACAAAGCCGTAGGCTACCTTGAGGGCAGGCACCAGCTCCTCCCGATACAGGGTGGGCAGCTTGGGCGCGGCACCCTTGATGAGCGCCACCACTTCCACTCCCAATAGCGATACGCCGCCGAACAGCAGCACATAAAAGAGCAGCAAAAAGAACAGGGACACATATTTCATGGGAAGATGCAGCTTACCGGAGATCCACTTGGCAGGCTTGCGCAGCAGCCAGACGATCAAAAAGGCAAGGAGAAAGGGGATCAGCGTGGGCAGCAAAAATTTCAGCACCACATAGACCAAAGCTGCGATGGTACCGTAAAAAGCGGCCTGTACCAAAAAGCGTTTTTGTTTTTCCAGATTCATAGGCTGCTCCCTTCTGTCGTATACTTATACAATACCACAAAAATATACAAATGTGTGAAAAAAAGCAGAAATTTTTCCGATTTTCTTCTTTTTTCTGACAGCATCTGCTATAATTTACGCAAACCCGGATCGGAGGAGGTCTTTTATGGAGTTTTTATATGTTCTGGAGAGCCTGCGCACGCCGCTGGGTGACGCCTTTTTCTCCATGGTTACCCATCTGGGTGAAGAGACGCTGTTCATTGTCTTCGGACTGCTGCTCTTTTGGTGCGTGGACAAGTGGGAAGGCTATTACCTGTTGGCCACAGGCCTGTCGGGCACGGTCATCAATCAGTTCCTCAAGCTGTGGTTCCGCATCCCCCGTCCGTGGGTGAAAGACCCCAACTTCACCATTGTGGAGAGTGCCCGGGCCGAGGCTACCGGCTACTCCTTCCCCAGCGGACATACCCAGAGCTCGGTGGGCATCTTCGGTGCACTGGCCCGGTGGAACAAACAGCGGTGGCTGCGGGTGGTATGCATCCTCCTGTGCGTGCTGGTGCCCCTGTCCCGGATGTATCTGGGCGTGCATACCCCTGCGGATGTGGGCGTGTCCATTGTGGTGGCGCTGGCGCTGATTTTCGGCATCTATCCTGTGATCCAAAAAGCCATGGAGCAGCCCCGGGCCATGCGGATGCTGCTGGCGGTGATGATCGCAGGTGCCGCCGCCAATGTGGCCTTTGTCAGCCTGTATCCCTTCCCTGCCGATGTGGATGTGAGCAATCTGGAGCACGGGATCGGCAACGCTTATAAAATGCTGGGCTGTATGCTGGGTGTCTGGGCCACCTATGAGTGCGACCTGCGCTGGACGAAATTTGACACCAAAGCGCCCCTTTTGGGACAGGCGCTCAAGCTGGTGCTGGGCTTTGCCCTGCTGCTGGCCATCAAATCGGGAGGCAAAGCGCCCCTGCAGGCGCTGTTTGCCAACGACTATCTGGCCGACGGTCTGCGCTATCTGCTGATGGTGATTTTTGCAGGATGCATCTGGCCGCTGACCTTCCGCTTCTTCGCAAAATTAGGCAAAAAGAAATAACAAAGACGAAAAACCGGCTCGGATGAGCCGGTTTTGTTTATTGCAATTGAGTTTCCCGTTTTTGCAGGATGCGCTTGCCCAAAATCAGCTGCACCGGAATGGAGACCATGGGCCCCAGCAGGTCAGCGATGGGCTCGGCGTAAAAAATCATATCGGCACCCAGCAGCGCCGGCAGGGCAAAGACGGCGGCAAAATAGACACCCTTGCGCCAGAAGGACAGGGGCAGGGACAGCTGTACCTGTCCCATGCCGGTGAAGCCGTCTACAATGGCATACTGGACACCCAGCGGAATGGCCGCCAGCGTACAGATGCGGATGGCACGGCAGGCCTGGGCATTGAGCGCCGCATCATCGGTAAACAAAGATGCGAAGGCAGGCCCTGCCGTACGGGCAAGGACGAACAACAGCGCTGTATAGGCCACGCACAGGCCGATGATGTATTTCTGCGCCTGCTGCACCCGTCGGGTGTTGCCTGCGCCGTAATTATAGCTGAGGATTCCCTGGGTGCCGCCGCTGATGCCGCCCAGCGGCATGGTCATCACCAGCATAAAGCTCTGGACGATGGTGTTGCAGGTGATGAGGGCATCACCTTGTGCGCCGCCGTGGCGCTGGAGCAGAGCATTCATGGCGATGATCATCACGCTGTCCACGGCGATGATGGCAAAGGGGGTAAAGCCCATCTTGAGCACCCGGCTCATGACCGGAAAGCTGGGGCGGGTCAGAACCAGCGGCACAGCGGCTTTTTTCACCAGAAAATACAGCACAAAAACTCCGCTGGCGCACTGACTGATAACGGTAGCCAGCGCTGCGCCGCCCACACCCATATCAAACACGAAAATAAGCAGCGGATCCAGCACAATATTAAGTACCGCACCCACCATCACCGACAGCATACCCGCCCGGGCATAGCCCTGGGAGATGATGAACTGGTTCATGCCGGTGGACAGCAGGGCAAACACCGTGCCGCAGATATAGACAGTGAAATAGCGGTTGGCATAGGGATAGGTGACGGTGCTGGCACCAAACAGCCGCAGCATGGGGCCTTTCAGTGCAAGCGCCAGTCCGGTGACAGCCAGCGCAATGGCGCACAGCAGCAAAAAGCAGTTGCCCACAATGCGGGAGGCCTGTTCTTTCCGCCCCTCTCCCAGACTGATGCCCATCAGCGGCGCACCGCCCACACCCACCAGAAAGGCAAAAGCGCCCACCATAGTGACGATGGGGCCGCAAATGCCCACACCAGCCAGCGAAAGATCGCCGGTACCGGGGATATTGCCCACGAACATCCGGTCCACGATGCTGTAAAGCACGCTGACAAACTGAGCCAGCATACTGGGGATAGCAATGCGCACAACAAGGCCGGGAATATTGTCCCGACCCAGATCATTTTCCCGTTTCACAGTATCCTCCTTACCGCTTGCCCAGCTGCCAGAAGGCCACGGCGCTGGCGGCGGCAACATTCAGCGAATCCACTTCATGGGACATGGGGATTTTCACGGTGTAATCGCAGTTGGCAATGGTATCGTTGGCCAGACCGTCCCCCTCGGTGCCCAGCACGATGGCCAGCTTGTCCTCAGAAAGCAATCCGGTATCGTCAATGGACACCGAATCCTCCCGCAGCGCCATGGCAGCCGTCTTGAAGCCCAGCGCCTGCAGCCGTTCCAGACCGGGGTGAGGCCACTGGGTGTGATCGTCACCAATTTTCGTCCAGGGCACCTGAAATACCGTGCCCATGCTCACCCGCACCGCACGGCGGTACAGGGGATCGCAGCAGGTGGGGGTCACCAGCACAGCATCCATGTTGAGAGCGGCAGCTGAGCGGAAGATAGCGCCCACGTTGGTGGGGTCAACGATGCCTTCCAGCACGGCAACCCGGCGGGCGTTCTGCAGCAGTTCCTCCACCGTGGGCAGTGTACGGCGCTCCATGGCGCACAGCACGCCCCGGGTGAGGGCGAAGCCGGTAAGGGCTTCCAGCACCTGCCGGGAGGCGGTGTAGACCGGCACCTCCGGACAGCGGGCAATGATGGGCGCGCCGTCGCCCTCGATATGCTTTTGCTCCATCAGCAGCGCCACCGGCGTGTAGCTACCGTTGAGCGCCCGTTCGATGACCTTGGGACTTTCGGCAATAAAGATCCCCTGTTTACTTTCCTGCCGCCGGCGCAGCTGACCTTCGGTCAGTCGGGCGAACAGATCCAGCCGGGGATCGGAAAAATCAGAAATTGTAATGATATTTGCCATGGGTTTCACCTCTTTTGGCTATGATACCACAGGGAAAATGGCCTGTCAAACCATGAAAAAAGCCGCTCCGAAGAGCGGCTTTTGATGTATTTCCTTTACTTGGAGATGCCGGTGATGTGGGTGTTGACGCCCTCATACCAGTAGATGAAACCGGTCACGTCCACCTTGTCGCCGACAGCCAGAGCGCCAACGGCCTGATAAACCTCGGTCTCGGGGCCGGTCAGATAACGCTCCACGCAGAAGTCGTACTTGTTGCCGTCCTTGGAAACGGTGACATAGATGTCATCGCCGGGCTCGCCGTTCTTGTACTCGATGGCTTCCACGGTCATGCCCTTGAAGACAGCCAGCTGGTTCTGATGCTTGATCAGCTCATCGGTGCCCAGCCAAGCGGTGGCGTCCACGGGCTCGGCAACATACTTGGTGTCGCCGGCAAACTCAAAGGTGCCGTCCATGATCTCCACTTCGCCGGCCCACTCGCCCTTGTAGCCCTTGACCTTGATCTTGGTGCCGGGAACCAGCTTGGCGGCGTCAGCCTCAGCGCAGGCCATCTCATAGATGAAATAAGCGCCGTCCTTATCCTGAGCGTAGACGGTGATCTTGTTGTCCCACCAGGACTGGGTAGCCTGAACATAGGCCTCGATGACCACTTCGGCGTCCATGGCGGCGGCGTCATACTCGGCGTAGGTCATGACGCCTTCGGACTTGGCGTTGATGTCGTCACCGGCCTTCTCGTTGCCGCAGGCGCCCAGAGCCAGAACCATCATCATAGCCATCAGCAGTGCGATAAACTTTTTCATAAAAAATCTCTCCTTTTTTTATTCGGGGTGTCTTGACAGATCCAAGACCACACCTATTATACATCAAATGTCGGGAAAATCAATCGTTCTTTTCGATCTTTTTCCCTTTTCTCCATTCCCGGAGCAGGTACAGACCGATGCAGACCCACACCAGCGCCAGCGTGCCCAGCAGGGCTTTGGCGGCAGAGGGCAGTTCGCCCAGCTCCTGTTTGCCTACGGCAGAGGTGCCGCCACCTTGATCCAACCGGTACAGGGAGGTGACGCTGTCAAACAGCTTGTCCAGATAAGCATCGTCTATCATTTCGCCCCGTCGGGTGGATTTGACGGTGTTTTCGATCAGCTGACCCGATGCATCCCGGAGGGAGGCCGAGCCGTTGAATACCGGAGTGACGAAGGTGTTGTCCACATTGTCCAGCAACAGCTTGGAGGCCTTCAGCTTGATATCGTAATAGAGCTGGTTGTCCTCCCCCTCCCGGGAAAGATAATCCTGATACACCTGGGTGTTCTGGGCCTTGGAGGTGACGGGTACATAGCCTTCGGTCTGGGCATAGGCGATCTGCACGCCGTCGGTCAGCATAAACTGGGCGAACAGCCAGGAGGCCAGCACCTCTTGGGGATCGCTCTTGTTGAATACACACATGGAGGGACCCTGAGAGATCATCACCGGTTTTTTCGGGTCAAACTGGGGGATGGTCATCACGGCGGTCTCAAACTGCACCAGCTTGTCCTCGGCAATGTCGCACAGAGGGGCATCCGAGCCCATCCAGGTGGCACCGCCGGTGGAGTCGATGGCAAAAATGCACTGACCGGCATTGAGGAAGTTTGCCGGGTAGCTGGAGATCTTAAAGGTGGAGAACGCGCCGGTGGCGGCGTGCTCCGCGATGGTCTTCAGCGACTGCCGGGTGGTGTCGTGGAAGAGCAGAATGTCGCCTTCGGCAGTGGAATAATCCGCTCCCTGCTGGCGCAGAAGCTGGATCATCATGTTGTCGGTGGATTTGTAGATGAAGGGGATCATGACCTTCTGCCTGTTCACCGCAAAATTTCCCTCGGCATCTTGCGCCATGGCGGCCTCGGAAACCTCCCACACAAAATCCCAGGTGAGCTTTTCAGGCAGGGTAAAGCCCAGCTTTTCCACGAAGGTCTTGTTCACATAGCAGGCCTCGGTGGAGCGCATATAGGGGATGGCGTAGTGATAGCCGTCAAAGGCACATTCCTGCAGGAACTGGGGAACGATCTCGGCACGGGTGGGGGAATCAAACCTGACGGCATTGCCGCCCAGACCGTATTCCGGGTGGTCAAACAGCCCGTCCAGCGGAACAACCGTGTTCACGCCGGTGAGGTAGGTGGCGATATGGTCGGGATAGGTGATGCACACATTGGGGGTGGTGTTGGTGGCAATGTTGGTGATCACGTCGTTGTAAATGCGGCCGTAATCGGTATAAAGCCGCAGATTGACCTTGATATTGGGGTAAAGTGCCTCAAAATCGGCGATGGCCTGCTCATAAATGGCCACCTGGGTCAGGTTGGTGTCGTTTTTTGCCCAGAAGGAGATCTCGTACTGCCGGGATTCGTCAAAGTTCTCGGGCATGGCAAAGGGCTCCATGCCCCGGGAGCCGTGACAGGCACACAGCGACAGCAGACAGCACAGGGTCAACAGCAATGCAAGGAGTTTTCTCATCCCTTGGTGCCTCCTCTCGAAACGCCCTCCATGATTTTGTTGCGGAAGAGCAAAAACAGCACGATCAGTGGCAGGGAGATGACCACCACGGCGGCCATCATGGCAGGGATATTCTCCCGGCCGAAGCCGCCCTCCCGAATGGCCTGAATACCGTTGGACACCAGGAAATAATCCTCGTCATCGGTAATCAGTCGGGGCCAGACATAGGAGTTCCAGCACTCGATGACCTTCAGAATGGTGATGGTGACGATGGTGGGACGGCAGATGGGGATCATCACCCGGGTCAGATACTTGAAGTCGGAGCATCCGTCCACCTTGGCGGCGTAATACAGCTCGTCGGGGATCTGGGCGAAGTTTTCCTTCAGCAGATAGATGTAAAACACCGAGGTCACCGAGGGCAAAATCAAACCCCAGAAGGAGTTGCGCAGGTTCAGATCGGTGACCGTCACAAAGTTGGTGATGATGACCAGCTCCGAGGGAATCATCATCAGCGCCAGAAAGCCGGTAAAGGCCAGATCCTTTCCCGGGAAATCCAGACGGGAGAAGGCAAAGGCCGCCAGCACGGTGACCACCAGCATGATGGCCGTGGTGGACAGGGTGAAAATCAGCGTATTGACGAAGTAATCGGCCAGCGGTACCTGAGTAAAGGCGTCCACGTAATTCTGCAGGGTGGGGGACAGGGTAAACAGCTGGGGAATGTACTCCGCGTTGTAGGCGCTGTAGCTTTTTACCGAAGTGAGCACCATCCAGTAGAAGGGGAACAGCACCAGCAAAGCCCACAGGCCCAAAAGGGCATATACCACCGCCTTACGGGCGGTTTCTTTGTTGTTTCCTTTGGTCATGGCAGTTCCCTCTTAATAATGGACGTGTTTCCGGCTGACCAGCAGGTTGATCACCGTAATGGTCAGCACGATGGCAAACAGCAGGATGGCCGCCGCCGATGCATAGGAGGGGTAGCCGCCGCTGTTGCCGTACAGCATATCATAGATATAGCCCACGATGGTGTTCATCTCCGATGCGTTCAGATCGGTGCCGAAGAGGGCCACCGCATCGGAATAGGCCTTGAAGGCACCGATGAAGCCGGTGATGATCAGATAGAACAGGGTGGGGGAGATCATGGGCAGGGTGATGCGGGAGAAAATGCGCCAACGGGAAGCGCCGTCCACCCGGGCGGCATTGTAATAGTCCTGATTGACCGAAGCCAGCGCCGAGGTCAGCACCAGAATCTTAAAGGGCATGACCACCCACACAGTATACAGGCACAACACCAGCATTTTTGCCCAGTAGGGGCCGCCGATGAAGTCGATAGGGCCTGCACCGAACAGGCCGATGATCAGGTTGGCAAGGCCGTCGGTATAAGGGGTCTGCTTGAACAGGATCATAAATACCAGACCCACCGCCAGCGTGTTGGTGACGTAGGGCAAAAAGTACACCGTCTGGAACAGGTTGCGCAGGCCCTGAATGGAGCTGAGCCCCACCGAGATCAGCAGGGAAAGCCCGGTGGACAGGGGCACGGTGACAGCGACCAGAATGAAGGTGTTTTTCAGCGCCTGCAAAAAGTAGGGATCCCGCAGGACGTACTGATAGTTATACAGACCTACGCCGAAAAAGGTCTGGGAGGCCGAATTGTAGCCCTCCTCAAAGGAGTAAATGAACACGTCCACCAGAGGATAGACCAGAAAGACCCCCAGAAACAGCAGGGCGGGCAAAAGGTAGAGCCAGCCCTTGAGGGATTTTTTCTCCATAGCGCCCTCCTTTTACAGCAGGCGGCCTTCGGTCTCCCGACTGAACAGGAAGACCTTGTTGGGCTTGAGGGCAAAGGAAACCGTTTCGGAGGCGGCGTTGACGGTATTTTCTGCCGAAATAATGGCCCGGATGGCGGTGTTTTCGCAATCGGGATGGCCAGCCACCACCGTGATGTCCCGTCCCATGACCTCCACACCCTGCAAAGCACAGCACAGGGGGCCGGACTCTTCCAGTACAAAGCCTTCGGGACGGATGCCCACCCACACCGGCTGGTCGGCAACACCGGGGGCTTTCAGCACGTCGGCGCCGCCGATGAACAGGCGCTGATCCTTCACCTCGCCGGAAAAAACATTGATGGGCGGCGTGCCCAAAAACTTGGCAACGAACAGGTTGATGGGATCGTCATAGACCTTCTGAGGCTGTCCGATCTGCTGGATGATGCCGTCCTTCATGACCACGATCTGATCGGAGATGCTCATGGCCTCCTCCTGATCGTGGGTGACGAAAATGGTGGTGATTTGGGTTTCCCGCTGGATGCGGCGGATCTCCTCCCGGGTCTGCAGCCGCAGACGGGCGTCCAGATTGGACAGCGGCTCGTCCAGCAGCAGGATCCGGGGCATCTTGACCAGCGCCCGGGCGATGGCTACCCGCTGCTGCTGACCGCCCGAAAGCTCGGCGGGCTTGCGCTCCATCAGATCGCCCAACTGCACCAGCTTGGCGGCCTCCAGCGCGCGGCGCTCCATGTCCTCCTTGGAGGGCTTGTCCTTGCCCTTCAGGTTCTGCAGGGGGAACAGAATGTTCTGCCGCACGGTCATGTGGGGGTAGAGGGCATAGTTCTGGAACACCAGGCCCACGCCCCGGTTCTGGGGCGGCAGGTCGGTCACATCCTCTTCGCCGAAGAAGATGCGTCCCGAGGTGGGGGTCTGCAGGCCGGAAAGCAGGTTCAGCGTGGTGCTCTTGCCGCAGCCCGAAGGGCCCAGCAGGCCGATCAGCTTGCCGTCGGGGATCTCAAAGGTGAAATCGTTGACGGCGATGACCTCTTTCTGCTGACCCTTGCCTCGGGCAGGATATTTTTTGGTGAGATGCTGTAAGGTTACTTTCATGGGTTTCACTCCTCGTTTCAGCCGAGAATCTTTGTCTTGATTTTAGTCCTTTCCGGTCTGCAAGTCAATGTTTGCAGAAAAAGCGCGTTGCAAAATGCACACACTCCCCCGTCATTCCGAGCCAGTGTTCACACTGGCGTGGGAATCCGGCATCTTCTGCAAAGGGAAACGGATTGCCACACCGTTCTGCTGAACGGTTCGCAATGACAGGATGCATTTTGCAACGCGCTGTTGCTTATTTTTCGGCTTTTACCTCTGCCAGACGGCAGAAAATGTCCACGGCAGGCCGCAGAAGGCCGTCGGGGAAGTCGAAATTCACCGTGTGGTGAGAAATCTCGTTGCCGTTGCCAAGGAAGAAATACACGCCCTTGGTCACCTTGGTAAAATGCCCGAAATCTTCCGAACTGCGCTCGGGATGGGGCATGATGTGCACCGGGATACCCAGTTCATCGCACACTGCCCGCAGATGCTCCACGCTTTCCTTGTGGTTGCGGGTCTCGGGGAATACGTCACAGAACTCGGTGCGGCAGGTCAGACCGTATTCGGCACAAAGCCCCCATGCCAGCCCGTCGATGCGCTTTTCCAGCTTGTCCATCTCCCACTCGTTTTCACCACGGATGGTCAGCCGCACAACGCCCTTGCTGGCCGAGGTGCCAAAGGCCGGCTCGCCGATTTCCACATGGATGACGGTGCACAGCACCAGTCCCTGATGGTCTTCGGCGCGGTACAGGGCAGGCAGTGCCTGGATCAGCCGTGCAATGGCCATGGCAGGGTTGCGTCCCACACCGGGGTCGGAGGCGTGGGCAGGTGCACCCTCAAAAAAGATGCTCATGCCTTTGGAGGCACACTGCATGGTTTCCTCCCGGACGGCCACCTCTCCCAGCGGGAAATCGCACTGATTGTGCCAGCCGTAGATGGCCTCGATGCCTTCTTCCTCCAGCAGAGGGACACATTCGATGGCACCTGCACCGATCTCTTCGGCGTGCTGGAAGATCAGATAGAGGGTGTTGTCACAGCCCAATCGATCAATTTCCAGTGCAAAAGCCGCAAGGGCGGCACAATGTCCGTCGTGACCGCATTTGTGGGCAACACCGGGGACGGTGGAGCCATAGGGCAAATCAATGGTTTCGTCGATGGGCAGGGCATCCATGTCGGCCCGGAAGGCCAGCTTTTTGCCCTCAGGCCTGCCCCGGTGAAGGGCGTAAAACCACCGGCCCCGATCCACGATCTCCAGCGTGGTATGTTTCTTCAAAAAGGCCATCAGCCGAGCCTTGGTACCCTGTTCTTCACAGGAAAGCTCGGGATGTTGGTGCAGTTCATGGCGCAGTGCCAGTGCCAGTTCATAGGTTGTCTGATGCATAGCCTTGTTCCTCAGTTCAGGCGTTCCAGTGCGCCGCAGTATTTTTCCAGACATTCGTCGAAGTGCTTTCGGTAGTCGCTGTCGCCGCTCTTGATGCTCATCATGTAATCGTGTGGCTGAAGCTGGGTGCCGGTCTCTTCCAGTACGGCAATGGCCAGATTGGAGCAGTGGTCGGCAACGCGCTCGAAGTTGTTGATGCAGTCGTTAAAGACGAAGCCCAGCTCCAGCGTGCAGTGACCGGCCTGCAGGCGCTGGATGTGCCGGGCCTTCAGATCCCGGGTCAGCATATCGATGACTTCTTCCAGCGGCTCTACCAGACGGGCCTGTGCCGGATCATCCTCGGTGAGCACCCGCTGGGTCATGCTGGCGATTTCCTCCACTGCGTCCATGCAGATGTGCAGTTCCCGATGGGCCTGGGGCGAGAAGGAGGAGGCCTTCTGTGCCAGCTCCTGTGCCAGCTCGGCCAGGTTGACGGCATGGTCGGAGATTCTCTCCAGATTGCTCAGGCAGGTGAGATGTTTTGCCGAAGTCCGGGTCTCCTTGTCGGACAGCTCCTTGGCGGTCAGCCGCACCAGATAGTTGCCCAGACGATCTTCCATATGGTCGATGCGGTCTTCCCGCTGAAGGATCTTCTGAAATTTCTTCTGGTCAAACTCGTCCAGCAGCTCCATGGCGCGCCGCAGGTTTTTGAAGGCGGCGTCGGACATTTGCTCCAGCGTCTTGCCGCACTGTTCCAGCGCCAGCGGCGGATATTCCAGAAAACGCTCGTCCAGCAGAGACTCTTCCATCTCCTCGTCGTCGGGACTGTGCTTTTCCCGGATGGTGGCAACCACTGCCTTTTCCAGCAGGGGCGCACAGGGGGTCAGCAGAACGGTGGCCGATACCTTATATACGGTGTTGACGATGGCGATGCCCATGCTGGTGGCAGTGGCCGCCATAAAGTCCAGCCCGATCAGTCCGTGGATCAGATAGAAGGGGATCATCAGCAGCAGAGAGCCTGCCAGATTGAAGTACAGATAAATAAAGGCTGTGCGCTTGCCGTTGATGTTGGCACCGATGGCCGACAGCAGCACCGGTACGCAGGCGCCGATGCACATACCCAGCACCATGGGGACGGCCACTTCATAGCTGATGACACCGGTGACCGACAGGGCCTGCAGGATACCGATGGAAGCCGAGCAGCTCTGGATGATGGCGGTGACCACGATGCCTACGGCGATGGCCACCAGCGGGTTGGATACGGCAGAGATAAAGTTGAGGAAGGCGGGGCTCTCCTTCAGCGGAGACATGGCGGCACTCATGGACTGCATACCGCTCATCAGCACCGATAGGGCCAGCAGGATCATGCCCACGTTCTTTTTGGTGGTGTCCTTGCAGAAAAAGTACAGGATAATACCCACAAAAGCCACGAAGGCAAAGATGGTGGCAGAAGAGAGGCCGCCGCCGTCAATGCCGGAAAGCACCAGCAGCCAGCCGGTGGCAGTGGTGCCGATGTTGGCACCCATAATGATACCGATGGCGTTGGTCAGCTTCATGATACCAGAGTTGACAAAGCCTACCACCATAACGGTGGTCGCTGAGGAAGACTGGATCACAGCCGTCACCAGCGCGCCCAGCAAAACGCCCCGGAAGGTTGTGGAGGTCAGCTTTTCCAGAATGATCTCCAGTTTGCTGCCGGCGACCCGTTTGAGGCCTTCGCCCAGCAGAGACATACCGAACAGGAAAAAACCCAGACCGCCCAGCAGGGCGATGGTGTTGCTGATCGTCATAGCACTGCTCATCCTTTCTGTGCCGTCGCGGATAATCGTCATTATATTTACTATAGCATACTTTTTGGATTTTTGGCGAAGAATTGTAAAAAAATTGCGAATAATATTACGACTGCTATAATAATGCTAAAATATTACGAAAAGTATAATTGCACTGCTTTGGATTGACGGAAGATGGACACTGCCGCTATAATAAGTCTGTGAAATTATCCGGAAAGAGGACGCTGTTATGCTGAACATCCACCATGTGCGCGGAAATACCTTCGCCATCGAAACCGGGATGGCCTTTCTGCCCTTTTATCAACTGAACAGGCAGGATATTATCCTGCTGGACAGCGGTTTTTTCTCTTCCGACCGGCAGGCGCTGACCGAAACGCTGCAGGCCCATGATTTTCGGGTCAAAGGCATCCTCTGCAGCCATGCCCATATGGATCATGCAGGTAATATCCAGCACCTTTGCAACCTTTACGGCTGCCGGGTAGCTGCCCATATTATCGAAGCCGCCATCGCAGCCACGCCCGACAGCTTCCGCAAGCATTATGGCATCTATACCTCTGACGATCACGGCGGTGTGGAAGAGTGCTTCACCGCTACCGATATCATCATGCCCCACACCCAGCGGCTGGATTTTTGCGGTGTCACCTTTGAGATCCTGCATCTGCCGGGACATAGCGGCGGACACATCGGCATCGTCACTCCCGACGGTGTGGCCTATCTGGGCGATGTGCTCATGGGCTTCCCTCAGCTGGCCGGCAGCAAGATGCCCACCACCCAGTTTTTGCGGCTGGATCTGGAGAGCAAGCGCAGCCTGCATCAGCTGCAGGCCAACGCCTATATCATCGCCCACAAGGCGATTTTCGAGGACATTCATGAGTTGATCGACGCTAACCTCCGCTGTCTGGAGGGCAAGGTGCAGGATGTTCTGGCGGCACTGCGGGGGACACCTACCCGGGGCGAATGGCTGATCGCCTTTTGCGAAGCCCATCGGATGCACGCCCGTTCGGAACGCAGCTTTGCCATTCTGGAATATGGCTTCAATAGCGTGGTCACCTATCTGGAAGAGACCGGAAAGGTCGTCTCCCGCCGAGTAAACGGCAACCGCCGCTATAAACGGCGCCTGAAATAAACAAAAGCCGCTGTCGGTTGACAGCGGCTTTTTGGTTTTAGAGAATGGGATTAACCGTAGATCAGGGATTCGGCATAGCGGGTGGCGATGACGCCCTCGGGCTCGCCGGTCTGCTTGGACTCGCTCAGGATGCGCTCGATGGAGTTGTAGATGTTGTCCACCTTCTCCAGAACGGCTTCCTTGTTGTAGGGGCCGTCCACTTCGGCTGCTGCGTTGATAACGCCGCCGCCGTTGATGACGAAGTCGGGAGCGTAGAAGATGCCGCGGGCTTTCAGAGCCAGACCGGAGGCTTCGTCCAGAATCTGGTTGTTGGCGCCGCCTGCAACGGCCTTGCACTTCAGATTGGGGATGGTGTTGGGGTTCAGGATGGCGCCCATGGCGTTGGGAGACACAATGTCGCACTCCTGGAAGAGGATCTCCTCGGTGGGGACGATGGTGGCGCCGAACTCTGCGGCGGCCTTGTCCAGAATGGCCTTGTTGCTGCGGTTGGCGATATACAGCTTGGCGCCGTCGTTGTGCAGCAGACGGCACAGATCGTAGCCGACCTTGCCCATATCCTGAACGGCAATGGAAACACCGTTCAGATTATCGCTGCCCAGAGCAACCTTGGCAGTGGCCTTGATGCCCTGCCACACGCCGCGGGCGGTGAAGGGAGAGGGGTCGCCGCTGTTCTGAGGCAGACCGCAGATGTGCTTGGTCTTGCGCATCATGATCAGTGCATCATTGGTGTCGGTATTTACGTCCTCGGCGGTGATGTAGCAGCCGCCCAGACCTTCGACGGCCTCGGCAAAGGCCTCGAACATGGCCTCGGTCTTCTGAGAGGGATCGGCAATGATAACGCCCTTGCCGCCGCCGTGAGGCAGACCGGCGACCGCGTTCTTGTGGGACATACCGCGGGAAAGACGCAGAACGTCAAACAGAGCAGCGTCGTAGGATTCATAAGGATACAAACGGCAGCCGCCGATGGCGGGACCCAGATTGGTGTTGTGGACAGCGATAATGGCCTTCAGACCGGCCTTTTCGTTGTTGACAAACAGCACTTTTTCATGACGATAGTTGCTCATTTCTACCAATGCATTCATGTATAATGCCTCCTGTTGTAAGAATGAAGTTGAGCGGGTTTTTCCCGTAAAATTTATTACATTAACTGGATAAAATGAAGATTACTCCTTTTTTATAAACCTCTTTGCGGTCATTGTCAAGAAAAATCGCATTTTCATGGATAAAAAGTTACTGGAAAATCTGAAAAACATGGCAAAACCCAAAAAATAGTGCTGTAAAAAACCCCAATTATCGGTAGTTATTCACAAAAATGAAATAAATTGTATTTAGACTCTTAACATTTGCTGAAAACCCTTGTATAATGTTATATAATATTTTCACTTGCTACTCCGGTAAAGCGTGTTTACCGAAAGGAGCCCCTTATGACCATCGAAATGCAAAACAGGCTGGAGAAGCTTCTCAGTGCTTACTCCCATCAATATAATATTGACCGGGATGTAACGGTGGAGGGCGGCAGCTTTCCTGCTACAGCAACCTTCTTCCTGCGGGATGAGAATTATCTCATCAGCAAAAAGCACGTGCTCAGCGCCGTGGAAAACTATGATTACACCTATTTTTATATAACCGATCATCTGGACGCTGCCACACTGCGGCAGCAGATCGACCTGACCATGAAGGTGGGCAGTGCCCGGGTGAAGCCCCACAGGGAGCATATGTCCTCCTTTGTGTCGCTGGTGATCCTGGCAGACACCATCGACGAGGAAGCGAAAAAGCTTATCAAAAAGACCCGCTTCCATAAATACTTTCGGCTGGCACTCCACGGCTGGATGGAGTATCACATAGCAGCAATGGAATGTTCCACAAACCGCTTCCTTTCCAATCCAGCCGGTAAGGGAGCAAGAAAGATCCTGGAGCAAAATCTCGGCTCCGGGGGAAATAAGAAGGGAGAGTAAACGCAAATGAATGGTATCGTACTTCTGCTCATTGGCATCGCTGTCCTGCTCTGCGGCTACATTTTCTACGGCCGCTGGCTGTGCAAGCAGTGGGGCGTCGGTGAGAGCACCGAGCCTACCCCCGCTCATGCCCTGAGAGACGATGTCGACTATGTCCCCGCACCCGCCCCTGTTCTGATGGGTCACCATTTCTCCTCCATCGCAGGTGCTGGTCCCATCACCGGTCCCATCACCGCCGCTGCTACCGGCTTCGGCTGGCTGGCTTGCGTCCTGTGGATCCTGATCGGTGGTATTTTCTTTGGCGGCGTCCATGACTTCGGCGCTCTGTTCGCCTCTGTCCGCCACAAAGGTAAGTCCATCGGCGAGATCATCTCCGCCAACATGTCCCTGCGCGCCAAGCGTCTGTTCGTCATCTTCGCTTATCTGACTCTGATCCTGGTCGTGGCTGCCTTCGCTGCCATCGTTGCCGGTACCTTCGGCGTCACCTATGACGAGACCGGCGCTCTGACCGCTTCCGGCGTTGCCAACGCTCAGGTCGCTATGGTGTCCCTGATGTTCATCGTCATGGCTATCATCTTCGGCTTTGCTGTCTACCGCAAGGGCGTCAGCATGAAGATCGCCTCTGTCGTCGGCGTCATCGGCATCGCTGCCTGTATCCTGATCGGTCTGAACTTCTATCCCATCCAGCTGAGCACCAACGCCTGGATGTGGCTGGTCGGCGCATACATCATGATCGCTTCCGTGGCTCCCGTGTGGATCCTGCTGCAGCCCCGTGACTATCTGTCCTCCTTCCTGCTGTACGCTATGCTGGCTCTGGCCGCTCTGGCTGTTTTCATGGGCAACCCCTCCATGGATACCCTGCCCCTGCTGAACAAGACCGGCAACGCCACTCCCGTGTTCCCCGTCCTGTTCACCACCATCGCCTGCGGCGCTATCTCCGGTTTCCACTCTCTGGTTGGTTCCGGTACCACCTCCAAGCAGCTGGACAAGGAAAAGGATGCCAAGCCCATCGCTTACGGCGGTATGCTGATCGAGTGCGCTCTGGCCATCATGACTCTGATCGCCGTTGCTCACGCCTACTCCT
>JAGAVA010000144.1 GCA_017620505.1 Clostridia bacterium | reverse complement strand
TGCAGATGCTGCCCCGCCTGCTGCCCGCCGCCGCCAAAAAGTGCGGCTCCGACAAGACGGTTGCCATTCTGGTTGCCACCTCCGGTGACACCGGCAAGGCCGCACTGGAAGGCTTCGCCGACGTGGAAGGCACTAAGATCTGCGTCTTCTATCCCCACGGCGGTACCTCCGATATGCAGCGGCTGCAGATGGTCACCCAGAGCGGCGACAATGTGAATGTATTTGCCGTCCGGGGCAACTTTGACGACACCCAGAGCGGCGTGAAGGCCATCTTCACCGATCCTGCCGTGGTCAAGGAGCTGGATGAAAAGGGCGTCATGCTGTCCTCCGCCAACTCCATCAACTGGGGCCGTCTGGCTCCCCAGATCGCCTATTACTACTGGTCTTACGCTCAGCTGCTGGCCAAAGGCGACATCCGGATGGGCGACAGCATCAACTTCTGCGTGCCTACCGGCAACTTTGGCGACATTCTGGCCGGTTATCTGGCAAAGAAGTCCGGCCTGCCTGTGGACAAGCTGATCTGCGCTTCCAACGAAAACAACGTGCTCACCGACTTTATCAAGACCGGTGTTTACAACAAGAACCGCAAGTTCCACCTCACCGACTCCCCCAGCATGGACATTCTGATCTCCTCCAACCTGGAGCGTCTGCTGTTTATGCTGTCCGACGGCAACGACATCGTCGTTCGCAACTGGATGGAACAGCTGAAGAAGACCGGCAAATACGACGTGGGCCCCAACGTGCTGAAAAAGCTGAAGGAAGAGGGCTTCGTGGGCTATTGCTGCAACGATGACCAGACCGAGGTCACCGTCCACGACACCTGGTTTGCTAACGGCTATCTGTGCGACACCCACACCGGCGTGGCCGTCAACGCCATGGAGCAGTACCACAAGGACACCGACGACCACAAGCCCTGCGTGGTGGTGTCCACCGCCTCCCCCTTCAAGTTTGCCCCCGCCATCCTGCCTGCCATGGATCTGGACTTTGAGGGCACCGACTTCCAGATGCTGGAGGCCATGGAGATTGTCTCCTGTATGTCTATCCCCGCCCCCCTCAAAAACCTGAAGAACAAACAGCCCCGTTTTGAGCGGGTCATTGATAAGGAAGCCATGAAGCAGGAAGTGCTGGACTGGCTCAAGTAAATCCCATTTTCCCCTAAAGGAGGTATTCTGATGAAATCTGTTGTCTTTTTGTGCGACGGTATGGCCGACTACCCGGTGGAAGCACTGGGCGGCAAAACCCCGCTGGATGTTTCCTCCCACCCCAATATGGACAAGATCGCCCAGGGCGGTCTGTTCGGTCTGGCACAAACCGTGCCCCACGGCATGAAGCCCGGCTCGGACAACGCCAACCTGTCGGTGTTTGGCTATGATCCTCTGGTCTATTACACCGGACGTTCTCCGCTGGAGGCCGTCAATATGGGCATCACCCTGAATGCCGGTGATGTGGCCTATCGCTGCAACACCGTCACCCTGTCCGGCTCGGACAACATCGAAGATTGTGTCATGACCGACTACAGCGCCGGCGAGATCTCCTCCGAAGAATCCCGCCAGCTGATCGAGGCCATGGATGCCCATTTCCGCACCGAAAAGGTGGAGCTGCACCCCGGCATCAGCTACCGGCACTGCCTGGTGCTGCGGGATGCCCAAACCGGCGCAGAGCTGACCCCGCCCCACGACATTTCCCGCAAGCCCGTCAAGGGTCATCTGCCCCAGGGCGAAAACGGAAAACTGCTGCTGGACATGATGAAATATTCCTATTCGGTGCTCAAGGATCACCCCGTCAACCAGAAGAGAGTTGCCGAGGGTAAAAATCCCGCCAACTGCCTGTGGTTCTGGGGCGAAGGCCGCAAGCCTGCCCTGACCCCCTTTGCCGAAAAATTCGGCGTGCACAAGGGCGGCGTGATTTCTGCCGTTGACCTGATCCGCGGCATCGGCCTGTGCGCCGGACTGGAAGTTCTGCCGGTGGACGGTGTGATCACCGGCACCTATGAGACCGACTTTGACGCCAAGGCCCGTGCCGCCATCCAGGCGCTGAAAGATGGCCACGAGTTTGTCTATATCCACATGGAAGGCCCCGACGAGTGCGGTCACCACGGTCAGATCCCCGAAAAGGTCCAGTGCATCCAGGACATCGACACCAAGGTCATCGGCCCGGTGATGGAGTATCTGGAGAACTGCGGTGAGGACTACGCCGTGCTGGTGATGCCCGACCATCCCACCCCCCTGTGCCTGCTGACCCATGTTGCCGATCCGGTGCCCTTTGCCCTGTTCTCCAGCAAGCACCCCATGGACAACGGCAAGACAGTCTTTAACGAGCACAATGCCCGCGCTTCCGGTCTGTTTGTGCCCCGGGCCTGCGATCTGATGGAAAAACTGCTGAAATAAGGAGGATCTTGGTGGATATTTTGGAATGCGGCAAGGTGCTCAACACCCACGGTGTCCGTGGCGAGCTGAAGGTTGACAACTACTGCGACGAAGGCTTCTTCAAAAAAATCAAAAACATCACCATTGGCGGCACCGAATACCGCATCAAGGCCGCCCGGGATCACGGCGCATTTGTCCTGCTGACGCTGGACGGCATCGAAACGGTGGAACAGGCCATGCTGCTGAAAAACAAGGCCATCACCGCCCACCGCGCCGATCTCAAGCTGAAAAAGGGCGAGTATCTCTATCAGGATCTGTACGGCTTTGACGTATACGACCTACGCATGGAAAAGGTCATCGGTCAGCTGCGGGAGGTGCTGGAGCGCCCCGCCTCCATGGTCTACGTCATCGACTGTGACGGACAGGAGGCACTGATCCCCGCGGTGGAACCCTTCCATCAGGGAGTGGATCTGGAAAAGAAGGTGCTGACCCTGCGCACCATCGAAGGGATGCTGCCCCATGAGAATTGACATTCTGACCCTGTTCCCCGAGATGGTGGATCATGCCCTCAGCGAGAGCATCATCAGTCGGG
>JAGAVA010000143.1 GCA_017620505.1 Clostridia bacterium | reverse complement strand
GTGACACTTAACGGCATCGAGTATTTCAGAACTCGTATTGAAGATGCCGACGGAAAGCGGGTGGCTCTTTATGCCAAGACCGCCGAGGAACTCTACGAGAAGGTTGAGGAGGCCAAGCGACAGATCGAAGAAGCTTCCTTCCGCAGAGCAACCCCCACGGTTGCTGAATATTGTGAGCGTTGGTTGTTGATGCAGTCCGCACATATCAGAACAACTACCCTTACCGACTACAGTTCCAAGGTCAAAAACTATATTGTAGCTCCCTTGGGTCATATGTATATGGCCAATGTAACGACCGATGATGTCCGGCTGGCTCTTGTAGCAGCTTCGGAAAAATCCAACTCTGTTTATCGGTCTGTACACATGCTTTATAAAGCAATTTTTAACTCCGCAGTCGATAGCAACATCATCGACTATTCTCCCTGCGAACGCATATCCGCAAAGGGAGGAAAACCGCAGAAGGACAAGGAGGCTCTTACTGACGAGCAGATCGTCAAGCTCCTTTCCGCAATCAAGGGATTACCCCCTTATGTATTCGTTATGATCGGCCTGTATGCCGGTCTTAGACGAGAAGAAATTCTCGGTCTGCAGTGGGACAGCGTTTTCCTCGATGGTGACGCGCCCTATCTCTCAGTCCGCAGAGCATGGCACTCCGAGCACAATCGCCCGGTGATCTCTACCGAGCTGAAAACCAAAGCGGCTCGTAGAGATATCCCCATCCCCAAGAACCTTGCTGAGTGTCTGCGCGAAGCAAAGAGCAAATCCACTTCGGATTTTGTGGTAGCCAACAGCGAGGGTGGGCCTCTGTCCTACACACAGTTTAAGAGAGTGTGGCAGTACATTGTCACCCGTTCCACCAAGGAGCGCACCTATGTACGCTATATCAACGGACAGAAGATCACCAAGACTGTCACTCCGGTCCTCGGAGAAAAGGCTGCTCACAACGGCAATGTGCTGTACAGCTTAGACTTCCAAGTTACCCCGCATCAGCTTCGGCACACATATATCACCAATCTGATATATGCCTCTGTTGATCCCAAAACGGTTCAGTACCTCGCGGGTCACGAGAACAGCAAAATTACGATGGACATCTACGCCAAGGTCAAGTATAATAAACCCGAACAGCTTTCGGCTGTTGTGAACACAGCGTTCGGTCAACCAGCCTAACCAAATTTGACTGAGTTTGTTATGGGTTAAATTAGGGGTTAAATTATGAGAGCGATGCCGAAAACCCTTGATACACAAGGGTTTTCGGGTTTGCGAGAAGAAGTAGTACGGTCTGAAGGCCGCCCGTCGCGCCCCCCAGTTCTCCAAGCGCTGAGTTTTCCTTTGCATTACCGAGAGTGCCGCCCATGTGGGCGGCACTCTTTTTGCTTCCGCTCATATGCCTTCAGGCCGTACTTCTCCCCGCCGATGAGCTTTTCCACGATGGCCACGCCCAGGGCGCAGAACTCGGCGCGGATGATGGTCTGGGTACAACTGGACTGGAACTGCTGGGGCACAACTCCCAGGTCAATGGCATTGCCCACAACGTTCTTGGCCCAGGAGGAGGGAGTCTCGCCGGTAAACTGGCGGGTCTTCTCACGGCCTGGGATGATGTAGTGGTGGCCGTCCTGGTAGTAATGGCGCTCGATGTCGCCGAACTCATCCTCGTACATGGCACGGGTGCAGCCGCCGTCAGCGACCTGAGTGGCTTCGGCGGGGATCTCAATTCCGGCGATGTTGGCATCGCCGTGGTCCCCATATAGGCCATGTCCTCCCAGAAATCATTGAGATAGAATCTACCGCCGCCGCGAAGTCCGTCACGGTCCTGGATAGGCAGATGGCAAGGCGAGAACCAAACGTGGGATCATTTCATTTCAGTAATGGTGCGGTCATCTAAAATGTAAACCAAGGACATCCTTGAGCCATTAGTCAGTACCCGCAAAATCGTCTTGACGGATATTTCAACATATAGAGTCCATTCAGCCGTTGGAGGCGCATATGTTGCGGAAGAGCGAAAAACGAAAGTTAAAAAAAGATGTCGCCCCCGTTTTTTCTCTTTTTTGCTCAAATAAGCAGATGTGCTGCAGCAAGAAAATATCCAAAACAAACGAAAAATTGTGAATAAAGTGTGAAGGATTCGGTTGACAAAATTTACATTAACTGCTAAAGTATCTTCATAGTTTTAATTTATTAGTGTGATGAAAATTCTTTATGGAGCGACTCAGGAATACGGCGAAGGGAGAAATTTTATGAGTGAAAAGCCTGTAAAAGAAATTGATGTGGAATCTCTTGATGCTGAACTAGCTGCTGCCCGAGAAATTGAGAAGAACAAGAACACATTCTGGGGCAAACTCACCGCGCTGTTCGCACTGGCTATGGCCATCTTCCACATAGTTACTGTTTTCTACCCCTTGGGCGTTATCCCCCAGCGCGGCATCCATGCCGCATTTGCTTTTACGATCCTTTTCCTGAGTATGCCCATTTCCGATCATCTCGGCAAGAAACTCAAGGCCAATGCCGGGTTCAAAAAGGTGGGCCGTGTCGTCGATGTTGGCTGTGTCATCGCCTTCTGGGCCGCCATTTACATGTGCTGCTATGAGTACGACCACCTGGCCGACCACCTGGGCATCCCCACCATGACTGCCGCCGTGGCAGGCGCCATCCTGCTGGTGCTGGTTCTGGAGGGCACCCGCCGCTGTCTGGGTAACATCATGCCCATTCTGGCCTCCCTCTTTGTCGTCTACGCCCTCGTAGGCCAGTATATCCCCGGCCGTCTGGGCCATCGCGGTTACAGCTTTGTCAAGATCTGCCAGTACCTGGCTGTTGACCTGGACGGTATCTTCGGTACCACCATTTCTGTTTCCGCAGGCACCATCTTCATGTTCGTCATGTTCGGCGCCTTCCTGGAGGCTTCCGGCTGCTCCCAGTTCATCAACGACCTGGCTCTGTCCCTCACCGGCAAGCTCCGCTGCGGCCCCGCTCTGGCGGCCGTTGTCGCTTCCGCTCTGATGGGCTGTATCAACGGTTCCGCCGTGGCCAACGTTGTCGGCACCGGTACCTTCACCATTCCTCTGATGAAGAGCCGCGGCTACTCCAGCGAGTTTGCCTCCGGCGTTGAGTCCGTCGCCTCCACCGGCGGCCAGATCCTGCCTCCCGTCATGGGTTCCGGTGCCTTCCTGATGGTTGTGTTTACGCTGGTTCCCTACTCTCAGATTGTTGTGGCCGCTCTGGTGCCCGCCATTCTCTACTTCCTCGGCGCCGGCATTGCCGTGTACGCCCAGGGTGAGATCGGCGACGTGCAGCTCCTGCCCGAAGATCAGATTCCCAAGACCGGCAAGGTCCTGCGCGAGGGCTGGTTCTATCTGGTTATCATCGCCGTGCTGGTCTACTGTCTGCTGATCGCCCAGTTCAGCCCCGCCCGTTCTGCTCTGTATGCCTGCGTTTCCGTGCCTGTTGTCATGATTCTCGACAAGAAGAAGCGCTTCCCCATCAGCAAGATCCCCGCGGCCCTGGTCAAGAGCGGTTACAGCGCTCTGTCCGTGGTCTCCGGCTGTGCCTGCGCCGGTATCGTTGTGGCCATGGTCTCCCGCACCGGTCTGGGTGTTGTCTTCGGTGATGCCATGATCAGCGCCGCACGCGGCAACCTGTTCCTGAGCCTCCTCTTCACAGCTATGGCCTGCATTATCCTCGGCATGGGCCTGCCTACCACCTCCGCTTACGTTATCGCAGCCGCCATTCTGGCCCCCGCCCTAGTCAAGCTGGGCCTGAGCCTGCTGACTGCCCACCTGTTCGTCTTCTACTTCGCCTGCCTGTCCGCCATTACGCCGCCTGTGGCACTCGCTGCCTACGCCGGCGCCGGCATTGCAGGCTGCGACCCCATGAAAACCGCCATCAACGCCTGCAAGATCGGCTTCGCAGGCTTCATCGTACCCTTTGTGTTCTGCTACAACAGCGCCATGATGCTGGACGGCACTCTGCCCCAGATCGCCATGGTATGCGGCACCGCTCTCGTCGGCTGCATCGGCATGAGCTGCGGCATGCAGGGTTGGTACTTCAGCGGCCAGCGTAAGATCCCCGCTGTTGTCCGTATCCTGGTCATCGGCGCCGGTCTGTGCATGATGATTCCCATCGACATCCTCTCTCTGGTCGGCCTGGTCATTCTGGTTGGTCTGGCGGTTATCGAGATGGGTAAGAACAAGAAGGCCAAGGCTGCCGCCTGACCCTCCCTCTTTCGTTTGAATCGAAAGAAAGACTTTCGTTCAATAAATACTTACAGGAGATGAATTGCATGAAAAAGATTATTGCTATGGTTTTGGCCTCTGCGATGGCTCTGAGCCTCGTGGCCTGCGGCAGTTCTTCCGCTCCCGCAGCCCCCAGCGCACCCGCTGCTTCTTCACCTGCAAGCCAGTCTACCGCTCCTTCCACTCCCGCCAAGAGCTGGCCCCGCATGACCATCGGCGGCGCTGACTCCACCGGTACCATGTATGCTGCTGCCGCAGCCATCGCCACCACCTTCACCAACACTGTCGACGGCCTGACCGTGGACGCTTCCACCTCCTCCGGCTCCAATGAGAACGCTCTGCTGGTCCATCAGGGCGAGATCGAGTTGGGCATGTGCACCGGCGACGCCGCTCTGAACGCTTACAACGGCAAGGGCAAGTTCGCCGACGTGGGTGAGTGCAAGGATCTGCGCTACATTGGCTGCGTCTATGCTTCCACCATGAACTGGGTCGCTCTGAAGGATTCCGGCTACACCTACCTGCACGACCTGGCGGGCAAGGGCGCTGCTCTGGGCGTCGGCCCC
Source organism: Clostridia bacterium (assembly GCA_017620505.1). Classification (GTDB taxonomy): domain Bacteria; phylum Bacillota; class Clostridia; order Oscillospirales; family Butyricicoccaceae; genus UBA4644. Next base: position 1,082 of record JAGAVA010000143.1, on the reverse strand, counting down.
TCCGCTTCCTCCACCGAGACTGTCGCTCTGCTGACCCTCGAGGCCGCGGGCGTTACCGACAGCAAGAACACCAACTGCACCCTGGGCGATGCTGCTGAAGGCGTGACCGACGGCGTTTATGTTGCAGGCGCTGCCTACGCCGGCGCTCCCGTCGGTACCCACCTGACCGCTTCCGTCACCAAGGACTGCGTATGGCTGGCCCTGGACGACAGTGAGATCGATTGGCTGATCGAGAAGAACTCCGCCTACACCAAGAGCTTTATCCAGGCTGGCACCTACACCGGCCAGACTGAGCCCGTTCAGACCATCGGCGTTAAGGCCGGCGTGATCTGCAACGAGTCTCTGGACGAAGAGGCCGCTTACCAGATGGCCAAGTGCCTGTACGAGCAGGCTGCCGAGATGGTCAAGGGCAACGCCTTCTTCGCCGATATGGCCGATGTCAACTTCCTCGTTGACTACACCATTCCTGTCCACCCCGGCGCAGAGCGCTTCTACAAGGAAGTTGGTCTGATGTAATTTCGCGGGCGAAAACCTGCAAAGCTGCTTAGCTGAACAAAAACGTGGTGCCCGGGCCTGATGGCCCGGGCACCTCTTTTGTCTGTGCGGCTTGCGGACTCCAGCGCCCGGTGCTATACTCATGGCAGAGAACGATTCGCAGAAAGGGAGGCTCTTTATGTCCAAAAGTCTCGACCGCAAGCGCAAAAACGGTGACCCCAACAACATCAACCTCATCAAGGCCGCTCTTCTGGGCTTGGGCGCGGCAGTCTATTTTTATGAAATTGAGCTGTTTGGCAAGAGCACAGTGCTGGCGGCCCTCGGCTACATCTTTATTATGTTCGCTTCCATGTACCTGGTCCGCTACCTGAATAACCGCAGAAAATGAACCATTTCCTACTAATACAAAACTACAGCGCAGAGCCATGACTTCGCCCCTCAAGCGGCCCATTGTTCGGGCCGCTTTTAATCTTCATCCGGCAATTGTCTGCGCACCAGGCCCAGCGGAGCGGCCCCGGCGAGGAGAGGAGGCGCAAGGAAGCGGAGCTGGCGGACTTCGCGCCGGCGAAAGGCCGCCAGCCACGTTC
>JAGAVA010000142.1 GCA_017620505.1 Clostridia bacterium | reverse complement strand
CGTCACCACTCCCGCCAAGGAGAAGCATACTCCCGAAGCCGACGACGGCGACTGCACCACGGCGGTCAAGTGTACCGTCTGCGGCACCGTCACCACTCCCGCCAAGGAAGCCCATACCCCCGGCGAGGATGACGGCGACTGCACCACGGCGGTCAAGTGTACCGTCTGCGGCACCGTCACCACCCCCGCCAAGGAGAAACATACTCCCGAAACCGACGATGGCGATTGCACCACGGCGATCAAGTGTACCGTCTGTGATAAGAATGCAGTCGAGGCCAAGACCCATTCCGACGGCGAGGATGATAATCACGCCTGCGACAATTCCGGCTGCACCGTTGACAACGTGGACGGCGGTCACCACGGCGGCACCGCCACCTGTAAGGAAAAGGCGGTCTGCGCCGAGTGTGGCCAGTCCTACGGCGGTCTGGGTGACCATACGGGTGAACTCCAGTGGATCCAGACCCCTGCAACCCACAAGCAGATTTATGTTTGCTGCGGCACGGTTGTTGTAAACGAAACAAGCCACGACTGGGGCGAGGACAACTTCTGCACCACCTGCCACTACGGATGCACGCACACCTACGAAAACCCCGTATTTGTGTGGCAAGCCGACTTCAGCGCCGCTAAAGTCACGGTGACCTGCGGTAACTGCGAAGATGTGAAGGAGCTGAACTGCGAGATCAACAGTCAGTGGGATGCGGATACCCTGACCTTCACGGCCACTGCCGGCGAGTACACCGACACGCAGACCATTCAGCTGGCTGTGGTTGGCGGTAAGCTGACCATCACCAACTCTGCAGCAGAGGCAGATGAGGCGATTGATATGATCATCATGATTGCCGGATATACTTCCGGCGGCAAGATGACTGGTTGTCAGGTGATCGAGGATGTCAGCGGCGTGACGGAGCAGAACCTCACCTTCTCCAGCGACACTGTCAAAGTGTTCTTCCTCAAACCCGGCACCTACGCACCGCTGTTTGCGTGGGCAGAGCTGTAATGTAAACCAAATAAAAAAGGCGTCCTGCTTTGACCAAACGGTCGGGCAGGACGCCCTTTTTAGCAGAGGCCGCGGGTTCTCATAGCATAAAACAAAAACGAGGCATCTGCCAAAGCAGACACCTCGTTTATGGTGCCGGCGGTGGGACACCTTCGCGCTAAGTGCCGCCACGCGTGGCGGTTGCGCTTCGGAATGGCGCCTGCGGGCGCTCATCTCACCCCGTGGGTTCTCCTCCTCACCGCCGCAAAGCAAAAAGCACCCCGTTGGGGTGCTTTGCTTTGGTGCCGGCGGTGGGACTCGAACCCACATGATGTTGCCATCGGCGGATTTTGAGTCCGCTACGTCTACCAATTCCATCACGCCGGCATATGAAGTTTACCATATTAGTATAGCGGAAACAAAAGAAAAAAACAAGCCCTAATTTCGAAGATAAAAAATTATCTTTTCTTTTTCGAAATTTCAATTGCCCTGCCGGGCTTTTGCCGCTATACTGTCCTTAATATATAATATATGCAAGAGGTGTTTCTTATGTCTCTTTGGATCAAACATGCCAACATCGCCACCATGGACGAAACCTGCCCTGCCGCCTCCTCGGCAGTGGTCATTGATGAATACTTCGCCTATGTGGGCGACGAAGCCGGTGCCGCCGCCTTTTTGCAGGAGCATCCTCAACAGGAACTGCGGGAGATCGACTGCGGCGGCCAGTTCCTGCTGCCCGGCTTCAACGACAGCCATATGCACTATATGCACTATTTCAAGACCAAGATGGGCGCCGAGCTTTTCAGCTGCACCTCCATGGCCGATCTGGTACAGCGGATGAAGGACTATTTTGAAAACCGTTATGACAAAAACTCCGGCCTGTGGGTGGTGGGCGAAGGCTGGAACCAGGACAGCTTCACCGATGAAAAGCGTTTCCCCACCAACCGGGATCTGGATGCCGTCACCACCGAATATCCCATTCTGGTGATGCGTACCTGTTTCCATGTGGGTGCCCTCAACTCCAAGGCCATGGAGCTGCTGGGCATCAACAAGGATACCGTGGGACAATACGGCGACTACGCCGAACGGTGGCCCGACGGCACGCCCAACGGCGTGGTCAAGGAGATCGTTTTGGACGACATCAAGTGCAATCTGCCCGCCCCCAGTCTGGATCAGCTGCTGGATAAGCTGATCGCCTGTCAGACCGACCTGTTTGAACGCGGCATTACCTCCATCCAGAGCGACGACTTCAAATACTTCCCCGACGGCGGCGCTTACGACATGATGGAGCGTATCCGGAAGGCTTCTGACAAGGGCATCTTCAAGCTGCGCATGGCGGAACAGGCACTGATGTATAGTCTGGAAGAGATGGAAACCTTCTTCGACCAGTACGGCTGGGACGACAGCTTTGGCAACCGCAGCTTCAAGATCGCCTGCATCAAGCTGCTGGCCGACGGCTCGTTGGGCGCCCGGACGGCCTATCTGCGCAAGCCCTATGCCGACGATCCCTCCACCCGGGGTCTGCTGCTCTTCCCTGCCGAACAGCTGAAGGAAATGGTGATGAAGGCTCACCGCAACAACATGGCGGTAGCCATCCATGCCATCGGCGACGGCGCCATCGAGCTGTGTCTGGATGCCATCGAGGCCGCCCAGAAGGCGCTGCCCCATCTCAAGCCCCGGCACGGCATCGTCCACTGCCAGATCACCGACAAGCGGCTGCTGGAGCGCTTCAAAGAGCTGAATGTAGCGGCTTACATTCAGCCGGTATTCGTGGACTATGATATGCACATCGTCTTTAACCGGGTTGGCGAGGCCCTGGGCCGCACCTCCTACGCCTGGAAGACCATGATCGACAGCGGTGTGCACGCCCCCTTCGGCACCGACTGCCCGGTGGAATCCTTTGATCCCTTCCGAGGCATCTACTGCGCCGCCACCGGCTGTGACACCAAGGGCCGCGGCCCTCTGTGGCCCGATCAGGTATTGTCCCGCCAGCAGGCGCTGTACGGCTATACTGCCGCCGGTGCCTACACCTCCCGGGACGAGGACACCAAGGGCAAGATCCGGCCCGGCATGGTGGCCGATTTCATCACGCTGGACACCGACCTGCTGACCTGTTCTGCGAAAGAGATTCTCGATGCAAAAGTCACCGCCACCTACATCGGCGGCGAATGTGTATTTTCCCGATAAGGAGGAGCATTTATGCGCAAGCTGGCACTGTTTAACGGTAAAATTTATGTGGAAAAGGGCGTTTACGCCCAGGCACTTTGGGCGGAAGACGGCGTGATCGTGGGCGTGGGCCGCAACGAGGACGTTCCGGCAGAGTATCACGCCTATGAGGTCATTGACTGCGGCGGCAAAACCGTCATCCCCGGCCTCAACGACAGCCATCTGCACCTGATCCAGATCGGCACCCGTCTGGCACAGGCCCCCATCAACCAGGCTACCTCCATGGATCATCTGGTGGAGATCGTCAAGGACTTCGCCGCAAAGAACCCTGCACTCACCGCCCGTGGCATCAAGGCCGCCGGCTGGAATCAGGATCTGTTCACCGATGAAAAGCGCGCCCCCACCCGTTGGGATCTGGACCGCATTTCCACCGAAGTGCCGGTGGTGCTGTCCCGTGTGTGCGGTCACGTGGTATCCGCCAACTCCAAGGCGCTGGAGATTCTGGGCATGGACAAGGTGCCCGGTCACGTGGACGGCGGCACCATTGAGGTGGACGAAAAGGGCGTGCCCAACGGCATCTTCACCGAAGCCGCCAACGGTCTGGCTCACAGCACCATCCCGGCGCTGACGCTGGCCGATGCCGAACAGCACTTCTTCGTGGGTGCCAACTATGCGCTGGAGCACGGCATCACCTCGGTGCAATCCAACGACGCCGGCAACTCCTCCTATCCCCGTGACGCAGTCATTGACCTGCTTTCCCGCATTTACCGGGAAGGCCGCTGTCCTCTGCGCTATCGTTACCAGATCAGCTTTGATTCTCCCGAGGATCTGCGCAATTTCGTAGAAAGCGGCGGCTATGAGCGCGATCTGGGCGCCGATTCCAACAAGATCGCCTTTGGCCCCATCAAGCTGTTCAAGGATGGCTCTCTGGGCGGCAGAACGGGCACCATGCGCCACGAATATCTGGACGATCCCGGCAATTACGGCGTAGAAACCACCACCGATGCCGAGATGGATGCCTTCTGCAAGCTGGCCGACCAGTACGGTCTGCAGATCGTCACCCATGTCATCGGCGACAAGGCCATCGAGGATGTGGTGGGCAATTACGAGCGTGTCCTGCACGAGGGAAAAAATCCTCTGCGCCACGCCCTTGTCCACTGCCAGATCACCGACCTTCCCCTGCTGGAGCGCATCGCAAAATCCGATATTCCCGTCATGTATCAGCCCATTTTCCTGGATTATGATATGCACGCCGTCATCCCCCGCTGCGGCGAAGAATTGTCTTCCACTTCCTATGCCTTCAAGACGCTGGGCGATCTGGGGGCCCACATTTCCTACGGCACCGACAGCCCGGTGGAAAACTGCAACCCCTTCCCCAACATCTATTCTGCCGTCACCCGCAAGGACAAAACCGGCTGGCCCGAGGACGGCTTCTTCCCTCAGGAGTGTGTGGATGTGGAAACTGCCATCGATGCCTACACCATCGGTTCGGCCTATAACGAGTTCCGGGAAGACTGCAAGGGTCGCCTGAAGCCCTGCTTCCTTGCCGACATGGTGGTGCTGGACACCGATATTTTCACCTGCGATCCCATGGTGATCCGGGACATTCTGCCTGTGATGACCATCGTGGACGGACAGGTTGCATGGCAGAAATGAGGCAAATATGAGCAAAATTGCGCTGAAAAACGCGAAAATCTATGTAGAAAAGGGCGTTTTCGCCCAGGCTTTGTATGCCGAAGACGGCATCCTCCGCGCCGTGGGCACAAATGAGGAGGTTCTGCCCCTGTGCGGCGATGCACAGGTCATCGACTGCGGCGGCAAAACGGTGGTGCCCGGCTTCAACGACAGCCATATGCACCTTTTGATGGTGGGCATTGGCATGGCACAGGCCGACATCACCAAGGCCACCTCGGCTGATCATCTGGTGGAGATCGGCAAGGCCTTTCTGGAAAGCCACCCCCAGGCGCGAAAGCGGGGTATTCAGGCGGTGGGCTGGAACCAGGATCTGTTCGTGGGCGATAAACGCCTGCCCACCCGATGGGATCTGGACAAAATTGCGGCAGATATTCCCATCATTCTGGAGCGTGTCTGCGGTCATGTGGTCACCGTCAACAGCAAGGTGCTGGAGCTGATGGGTGTCACCAAGGATTCTCCCCAGTTCCCCGGCGGCACCTGGGAAAAAGATGAAAACGGCGAGCCCAACGGCATCCTCACCGAGCTGACCTGCAACCGGGCCAATGCGGTTTTCCAGCCATATTCTGACGAGGAATACACCCAGATGTTTCTGACGGCGGCGAAGTACGCCCTGTCCCGGGGCGTGACTTCAGTGCAGTCCAACGATGTGGGCACCGCACCGGTTCCGCCGGATACGGTGTTCCGGGTGGTGCGGAACATTTACGCAGAAAACCGCTGTCCTCTGCGCTACCGGCACCAGCTGAGTTTCCCCTCCCCCGAAGCCTTTGCCCAATGGGCGGAGAGCGACAAGGGACAGTATCTCTGCCAAAATGACCGTCTGACGCTTGGCCCGCTGAAGCTGTTCAAGGACGGCTCTCTGGGTGCCCGCACCGCCACCATGCGGCAGGAATACCGGGACGACCCGGGCAATTTTGGCGTGGAAGCATTGTCGGAAGCCGAAATGACCGCCTTCTGCGCCCTTGCTGACAAATACGATATGCAGGTGGTCACCCACGCCATCGGTGACAAGGCCATTTCCGACACGGTGGGCAATTACGAGGCCATTCTGCGGGATGGTAAAAATCCCCTGCGGCACGGTTTGATCCACTGCCAGATCACCGACCGACCCCTGCTGGAACGCATCGGCAGGGATGACCTGCAGGCCATGGTACAGCCTGTTTTTCTGGATTATGATATGCACGCCGTGCTCTCCCGGTGCGGCGAGGATCTTTCGTCCACCTCCTATGCCTTCGCCAGTCTGAAAAAGCTGGGCGCACGGCTGTCCTTCGGCACCGACAGCCCGGTGGAGGACTGCGATCCCTTTGCCAATCTTTACACCGCCGTCACCCGCAAGGATCACACCGGCGCACCGGAGGGCGGCTTCTTCCCCCAGGAATGTGTGGACATCTATGATGCGGTGGATGCCTATACCCTGGGCTCGGCACACGCCGAGTTCCGGGAGCAGGACAAGGGACGGCTGAAGCCCGGCTATCTGGCTGACTTTGTGGTGCTGGACACCGATCTTTTCACCTGCGATCCCATGGACATTCGCTCTGCCAACCCCGTTCTGACGGTGGTGGGCGGCGAAGTGGCCTGGAGAAAGGATATTCTATGATCGTTTATTACACCGGCACCGGCAACAGCCGCCGTGCCGCTCAGCTTTTGGCAGACCGCCTGCAGGACGGGATTTTTGACGTTTTTCCCTGTCTGAAAGAGAATCGTCCCCTGTCTCTCCGTTCGGAGCGCCCCTGGATTTTTGTTGCCCCCACCTACGGCTGGCAGCTGCCCCATGTGTTCCGGGATCTGATCCTCAACGGCGACCTGCAGGGCAGCCGCGATGCCTATTTTGTCATGACCTGCGGTGCAGGGGTGGGCAACGCCGAAAAATATCTGCGGCAGCTGTGTGACAAAAAAGGTCTGACCTTCAAGGGCCTGCAGCCGCTGGTCATGCCCGAAAACTATATCGCCATGTTCCCTGTGCCCGATGAGCGTGCAGGCCGGGTCATCGTAAAAAAGGCTGACAAGCGGCTGGAACGTGCCGTACCGCTGATGGCACAGAACCTTCAGCTGCCCGCCGTCAAGTCCAACCCGGCAGGCAAGGCCATGTCCTCTTTGGTCAACAGGGTTTTCACCCGAGGCGTGGTCACGGCGAAGCCCTTCCGCACCACCGACCGGTGTATGGGCTGCGGAAAGTGTGTTCAGATGTGCCCCCGGAACAACATCACCCTGGAGAACGGACGCCCCAAATGGAGCGCCGAGTGTATTCACTGCATGGCCTGCATCAGCCACTGCCCCACCGAGGCCATTGAATACGGCAAAAAGAGTGTGGGCAAGCCCCGTTGGCAATGCCCCGAATGGGAGGAAACCAAATAAATGAGCGAAAAATTGTATTATAACGACCCTTTTTTGCAGGAATTCACCGCTGCCGTCCTGTCCTGTGAGCAGGACAAGACCGGCTGGAAAGTAGTGCTGGATCGGACGGCCTTTTATCCCGAAGGCGGCGGTCAGCCTGCCGACACCGGTATGCTGGGCGATGCCAAGGTCATCGACGTGCGGGAAAAAGAAGGGGTCATCGTCCACACCTGCGACAAAGCGCTGAATGTGGGCGACACCGTCACCGGACGGATCGACTGGGTGCGACGGTTCGACCATATGCAGCAGCACTCGGGCGAGCACATTGTCAGCGGCATCATCTGCGCCCGGTACGGCTGCGACAACGTGGGCTTCCATCTGGGCAAGGACATTGTCACCATTGACTTTAACCACGACATTTCGCCCGAGGACCTGCCTTCCATCGAGGCGCAGGCCAATGCCTTCATCTGGAGTGACACCCCCATCGACATTCGTTTTCTGGAGGGCGATGCCCTGCGTCAGGCCGAGTACCGCTCCAAAAAGTTCATCCCCGGACTGGTGCGGCTGGTGGCCTTCCCCGGTGCCGACTGCTGCGCCTGCTGCGGCACCCACGTTTTGCGGGCCGGTCAGGTGGGTCTGGTGAAGCTGCTGTCTTGCCAGAAATTCCGGGAGGGCGTGCGCATGGAACTGCTGTGCGGCAAGCGGGCTTTTGACTATCTTTCGGGCACATGGGAGCAAAATCTGGCCGTTTCCCGGGCGCTGAGCGCCAAGCCTTTGCAGACCCATGCCGCTGTGGAGCGGCTCAAGGGCGAGCTGGAAAGCGTCAAGCTGCGTGCCGCCACGCTGGAGACCGCCGATTTTGCCCGAAAAGGGGCAGAATATGCAAACAAAGGCGACGTTGTCCTCTTTGAGGGTGATATGAGCGCCGACTCGGTGCGACGGCTGTGCGATGCCGTGCTGGACACCTGTGGCGGACGGTGCGCTGTTTTCGCCGGTGAGGACGGCAATTTCAAGTATGCCGTGGGCATCCGGGAGGGCGACATTCGCCCGCTGGTCAAGGAGCTGAACGGTGCTCTCAACGGTCGCGGCGGCGGCAAGCCCAACTTTGCCCAGGGCAGCATTGCAGCAAAGGAAGCAGATATCAAGGCATTTTTTGAAAAAAACTAAAAACCTCTTGACTGCTCCCTTGGGGATGGGTATATCCTAGCGGCAGAGGTGATCGATTTGCAATTAAGTGTGCTTTGTAAAGTCTGCGGTTTGACGAAAAAAGCCGTGGAATACTACGTGGATCAGCAACTGGTACAACCTCAGATTTTAGAAAACGGCTATCGGGACTTTTCCCAGCAGGACGTGGAAGTGCTGAAAAAAGTAGCTACGCTTCGCCGTTTGGGGCTTTCAGTGCAGTCCATCCGGACGATCCTTTCCGATAAGACACAAACAGCATTGTTACAAGCTGTGCAGCAAAAATCTACGTTTCTGGATGCGGAGCAGGAACAGCTTTCTCTTCTGCGTCGTCTTGCAGATACACAAGACTGGGATACCATTCGACAACAGCTGGATATTACCGACAAGAAACAGACCATTCTGTTCCGACTGATCAATGCCTTTCCAGGTTGCTACGGCAATTACCTCCGTCTCCATTTTGCAAGGTATCTTGATCTGCCCCTGGAAAGTGCGGAGCAGCAGGAGGCCTTTCAGACGGTGATACACTATCTGGACAATGTGGACTTTACGCTCTCTCCCGATCTCCAAGATTATCTGGAGCAAGCCACGCGGGCATTGGATCAGCAGGCAGAAGCAAGAATTGCAGATAACATGGTGAGCGCTATCAGCGATCCGGAGGCCTATCTCGCCGAGCACAAAGACGAGTTGGAAGCCTATCTGATTTATAAGTCTTCCGAAGAATATAGAGCTTCACCCGCTTGTCAGCTGCAGGCACAGCTTTATCAGCTGCATCAGCAAAAGGGTTACTACGATATATTCCTTCCTGCCATGAAGCGGCTGAGTCCTTCTTATTCCGCCTATTGCCAGGGCTTGGAAGCTGCAAATCAAGTTTTTCTGCAACATTATCCCAACACTTCCTTCTGATAACAAAAGCCCCTCACCGTGCCGGTGAGGGGCAATTTTTATGCAGTTTAGGCGTTCTTCAGGAAGGCGCGATAGCCGCGATAGGCTTCAAAAACGTCGGCCTTGGAGCTGACCTCGTAGGGGGCGTGCATACTCAGCAGCGCCACGCCGCTGTCGATGACCTCCATGCCGTACTTGGCCATGATGTAGGCGATGGTGCCGCCGCCGCCCACATCCACCTTACCCAGCTCGCAGAACTGGTAGGACACGTTGGCCTCGTCCATGATGGCGCGGATCTTGGCAACATACTCGGCGTTGGCATCGTTGGAGCCGCCCTTACCGCGGGAGCCGGTGAACTTGTTGAAGGTCATGCCGCGAGACAGGAAGGCGGAGGAGCGCTTCTCGAACGCGTCGGCATACAGGGGATCGTAACCGGCACTGACATCGGAGGACAGCATCCTGGAGTTCTGCAGGCAGCGGCGCACAGCCAGGAAGGATTCGCCCTGGGTAGCGGCGATCAGCTCGGCAACCACGTTCTCAAAGAAGTTGGCCTGCATACCGGTAGCGCCGACGGAACCGATTTCCTCCTTGTCCACCAGCAGGCAGCAGGAGGTGCGCTTGAGGGGCTTGTCTTCATCCAGCATGGCCAGCAGAGAGGTATAGGCACAGACGCGGTCATCCTGACCGTAAGCCAGGATCATGCTGCGATCCAGACCGCAGTCGCGGGCCTTGCCGGCGGGGACGATCTCCAGTTCGGCGGACAGGAAGTCTTCCTCGGTCATGTCGTACTTCTCCTTCAGCAGGTACAGCACGTTGGCCTTGACGGCCTCCTTCTGATCTTTTTCCAGCTTGCTCTCTTCCAGAGGACGGTTGCCCACCAGCAGATCCAGACCCTCGCCGGTAATGACGGTGGAGGCCTTCTTGTCCATCTGATTGCCGGCCAGATGCACCAGCAGATCGGAGAACACCAGAACGGGATCGTTCTCATCCTCACCGATGACCACGTCGATCACGGTGCCGTCCTTCTTGGCCAGAGCACCGTGAATGGCCATGGGCTGTGCCACCCACTGATACTTCTTGATACCGCCGTAATAATGGGTATCCAGATAAGCCTGACCCTCGTTTTCATACAGCGGATTCTGCTTCACGTCCACGCGGGGAGAGTCGATATGGGCACCCAGAATGTTCATGCCGTTTTCCAGGGGCTCCTCGCCCAGCTGGAACAGCACCAGGGTCTTGCCCATGCAGGTGGCATAGATCTTGTCACCGGCGCCCAGACGGCGCTTGGTCTTCAGAACGGTCTCCAGAGGCACATAGCCGGCGGCCTCCACCATCTTGACGGCTTCAACCACGCACTCCCGCTCGGTCTTACCCTTGTCCAGAAAGGTCTTGTAGCCGGCGTTCAGGGCTTCCAGAGCCTCCAGATCGGCGGCGTTGTATTTTTTCCATGCAGTTTTGTATTCCATTATTTTTTCGCTCCTTTTCTATAGGTCTCAGATAGAATTATTGTATCGTGGATGGATAGCATTTGTCAAGGATGGTAGTTTCAAAAGAAAATTAAGAATTATTATTATTTTCTCTTGACTTTTTCAAAAACTGTGCTATTATAATATCAAGAATGATTCTTGATATTGAAAAGAGGTGATCAGATGACCAAACAGCAAACATTGATCTGCGATATTCTGGCTAATGTCTGCGATCACCTGACTGCCGAGGAAGTCTTTTTCCGAGCCCGGGAGAAGATGCCCAACATCGCCATGGGTACGGTTTACCGCAATCTCAACCAGCTGGCTGCCGACCGGCAGATCCGCCGGCTCACCGTCCCCGGACAGCCCGACCGCTATGACCGCAATCCCATACCCCACGGCCATCTGGTCTGCCAGAAGTGCGGCAAGCTGCAGGATCTGTTCCTGCCTGACCTGATTCCCTATCTGGAACAGGCTGCCGGTGAGGCCATCACCCATTATGAGTTGACTATGGGGCATATTTGTCCCCATTGCCATACAGACTAAACAACACATCACACATATTACAAATGGAGGAACGAACATGAATCTGAAGGGTACTAAGACTGAACAGAACCTGTGGACTGCCTTTGCCGGCGAGAGCCAGGCTCGCAACAAATACACCTATTTTGCTTCCGTCGCCAAGAAGGAAGGCTATGAGCAGATCTCTGCCATCTTCCTGGAGACCGCTGAGAACGAGAAGGAGCACGCCAAGCTGTGGTTCAAGGCTCTGGGCGAGCTGGGCGGCACTGCTGAAAACCTGAAGGCTGCTGCCGAGGGCGAGAACTACGAGTGGACCGATATGTACGCCACCTTCGCCAAGGAGGCCGAAGAAGAGGGCTTCACCGCTCTGGCCAATCAGTTCCGCATGGTGGCTCAGATCGAAAAGGCCCACGAGGCCCGCTATCTGGCTCTGCTGGACAACGTCCAGATGCAGAAGGTCTTTGAGAAGTCCGAGGAAGTCATGTGGAAGTGCCGTAACTGCGGTCACCTGGTGATCGGCAAGAAGGCTCCCGGTGTCTGCCCCGTTTGCGCCCATCCCCAGAGCTTCGTCGAGATCGAAGCCAAGAACTATTAATCGAATACTTTTTCCTCTCTCTATTTCTATCACCCAATCACAAAACACCCGCCGCGAATTGCGGCGGGTGTTTTGTTGTGTCTTGTACGCTGGAGCGCGACAATGTTCAGGCAGCAAAGCTGTCTGGTGTTGCCGCGTATATCGCGGAGCACTCCCCCGTTTCTCGGGGACTTGGGGTTCGAAGACCCCGAGCCGCCCTTTTCTTTTGTACCGTCAACGGCACGTTTTCTTTTCGGCGGGACGAAAAGAAAATGTGGGGTTGGAACAGTGGGTTCTGGAAATTGCCACGCTCTGACTGGCGGAGGTCAGTACGCACCAAGTACGTGAAACGGATATCTGCTCTACGCACGAATCTTTGCTGTAGGAGCCTGCGGCACGGTACTTTCCACCGGCGGAAAGTACCCAAAGACCGCTGGGGCGTTT
>JAGAVA010000141.1 GCA_017620505.1 Clostridia bacterium | reverse complement strand
GAATTTTGAACATCTGGACAAACACATTCAGAAGCTGGTGGACGAGGGCGCCTTCCCCGGCGGCGCACTGTGCGTTTTCCACCACAACCAGCTGGTGAAGGAGACCGCCTACGGCACCTACAACCCCGAAACCGGCGACAAGACCCGCGTGGACACCCGCTTTGATGTGGCATCGCTGAGTAAGCTGTTTGCCGGCTCTGCCTTTATGGCGCTGTGCGATCAGGGCGTGTTTTCTCTGGACGAGCCCATCCATAAGTCCTTCCCCAAGTTCCAGGGCATTCGTGAGATCCGTGCAAGTGCCAACGCTCTGCTGAAGGATCAGCCCGACGAGGTGCTGGGTGAGGCCGATGTCACCGACCTGACCTGGTACAATGTGCTCATTCACGATTCCGGCCTGGGCTGGGCACCCCTCAACCTGCGCTGCAAAAGCCGTGAAGATGCCATCGACTATATCTGCACCATGCCTCTGGCCTATCAGCCCAAATCCACCGTTCTGTATACCGATCTGGGTCTGATCCTCATGGGCATCGCCATGGAACAGCGCACTGGCAAGGGCCTGGATCAGCTGGTGGAAGAGCTGGTCTGTCAGCCTCTGGGGCTGGAGCGCACCGGCTATAACCGTGTGTCTCAGGGCCCCAAGACCGAAAACACCGCCCCCACCGAGTTCTGCAAGTGGCGCAATATGCGGGTTCACGGCCTGGTGCACGATGAAAACTGCTATTTCCTGGACGGCGTTGCCGGTCATGCCGGTATTTTCTCCACTGCAAAGGAAGTCGCTACCTTGGCACAGAGCTATCTGGACGCCCTCAACGGCAAGCCCGGTGTGGTCAAGCAGGAAACTGCCCGCGCCATGGTGCAGTTCCAGAAGATGAACCGCTGGGATCGCCGCGGTATCATGTTCCAGCTGCGCATTCTGGACACCGACGCTCATACCTTCCCCCTGGGCCGCAAGACCTTCGGTCATACCGGCTTTACCGGCACCTGTATGTGGTGTGATCCCGAGCGGGAGCTGGCCTTCGCCTTCCTGACCAATGACGTCTATCCCGGCCGTGAAAAGCGCTCTATGGCAAAGGTGCGCAAGGGCATTGTGGAAGAGCTGCTGTCTGCCATCGACAAAGAGGATACCTGCAAATGATCGGCATCGGTTTGATGAGCGGCACCAGTGCCGACAGCATTGACGCCGCCTGCGTGCGCTTTGAGGGCGCACCGCCCCGACTGGACTGGGAGCTGCTGAGCTTTGTGACCCTGCCCATGACGGCAGAGCTGCGGCAGGAGATTTTTGCCGCCTTCCGTCCCGAAACCGGCACGGTGGACAAGCTGTGCCAGCTGAATTTTACGCTGGGTGAATGGTTCGCCAAGGCATCGTTAGAGGCCGTCAAGGCGGCAAACCTCACCCCCGCACAGGTGGATTTCATCGGCAGCCACGGCCAGACGGTGTGGCACATTCCGCCCAATTCCGGCGAGGGGGTTCCTTCCACCCTGCAGCTGGGCAACCCTGCCGTCATTGCCGAACGCACCGGCATCACCGTGGTGTCTGACTTCCGCAGCCGGGATATGGCTGCCGGCGGTCAGGGTGCACCGCTGGTGCCCTTTGTGGATAACCTGCTGCTGTCTCATCCCACCCTGTCCCGCGCCGTCCAGAACATCGGCGGCATCGGCAACGTGACCTGGCTGCCTGCCGGCGGCGCAGGCGAGGCCTTTGGCTTTGATACCGGCCCGGGCAATATGCTGCTGGACCGCGCTGCCGAAGTGCTGACGCAGGGTCAGATGCACTGTGATATGGACGGAAAAATGGCCTTTGCAGGCAATGTTCAGGAGAAATTCCTGCAGAAATGGATGTCTGAGGAGCCTTATTTCACCCGCAAGCCCCCCAAATCCACCGGCCGCGAGCTGTTTGGCGTTCAGCGGTGTGACGTGTATCTCAAGGAGATGGCCGGTCTGCCCAAGGAGGATATTCTGGCTACCCTGACGGCCTTTACCGCCCGCTCCACTGCCGAGGCCTACAAGAACTTCCTGCCCGCCCTGCCCGACGAGGTGCTGCTGTGCGGCGGCGGCGCAAGAAACCCCGCCATTGCCGCCATGCTGCAGAAGGAACTGCCCACAAGCCGCATCGGCCGCACCGAGGATGCCGGTCTGCCCGGTGATTCCAAGGAGGCGGTGGCCTTTGCCGTGCTGGGCTACGAGACCATGAACCGCCGTCCCGGCAACCTGCCTGCCGCCACCGGCGCAAGCGGCCCTGTGGTACTGGGAAGTATTACGTATTAACCTTGCATTTTCTCACAGGCTGTGATAAAATATCATAGCCTGATTTGTCGGTGTGGCGGAGCTGGCAGACGCAGCAGACTTAAAATCTGCCGATGGAAACATCGTACCGGTTCGATCCCGGTCACCGGCACCAAAAAGCACAGTACCCCTTGCGGGCGCTGTGCTTTTTACGTTACGGGACAAACTGCAAACGAAAAAGCACCCGCAAGGGTGCTTTTTTCGCAGATATGCTTATTTCTCGATGGTGACGGTCTGCATCACGGGCTTGCGGCCGTGGAGACCGGCAACGATCTGATCCACCACATCCAGACCGTCAGTCAGACGACCGAAGGCGGCGTAGTTGCCGTCCAGATAGGGAGCATCGTCCACCATGATGAAGAACTGAGAGCCGGCGGAGTTGGGATCCTGTGCGCGAGCCCAGGACAGAACGCCGCGGACGTGCTGCAGGTCGTTCTTGAAGCCGTTGGCGGCAAACTCGCCGGGGATATGCCAGCCGGGGCCGCCGGTGCCGTTGCCCAGAGGATCGCCGCCCTGAATAACGAAGCCGGGGACGATACGGTGGAAGGTCAGACCGTCATAAAAGCCACTTTCAGCCAGCTTGACGAAGTTTTCCACAGACTTGGGAGCCACGTCGGGATACAGCTCGAAGGACATGGCAGAGCCGCCTTCCAACACAATTTTACCTTTGATCAGATTGGACATAACAGGTTCCTCCTAAAAGATTCGGGATGGTAATACTTTACCCGAAAGCGGCACATTTGTCAATGTGATGCCATAGACTGGGGCAAAACCATCAACCGAAAGGAACATTTTTTATGGCAATGCGATTTTTTCTGGGGGCAAACTCCTGTGAGGGCTTTGTGTCCCTTTATCCTCAGCTGCAAAAAGAGGCATCCCGACGGCTCTATGTGATCAAGGGCGGGCCGGGCTGCGGCAAGGCCACCTGCATCCGGACACTCAGCGAGGGGTTGGGCGGCGCGGAAGAGTACATCCACTGTTCCTCTGACCCCGATTCGCTGGACGGAGCGGTGCTTTCCGACCGGGTGCTTCTGGACGGCACCGCGCCCCACGTGTTCGAGCCCATCTTCCCCGGCTGCGATGGGGATTATCTGGCGCTGCCGCCCTTTGTGGATCGGGCAGGGCTGGAGGGCAAAAAGGAGGCGCTGTACGCACTGAAGGCAGCCTCCAAAGCCCACTATGACGGTGCTTACCGAACGCTGGCAGCGGCGGAAAAGGTGCGGCAGGAGCGGCGGCAGACCGTCGGGGCGCTGCTGCCGGAGCAGGGGCCGGAAAAGCGTGTTCACGGCCTTTTGCAGCGGGAAATTCCAAAAACCAACCGCCCGGGACAGCTGCGGCTGCGGTTTCTGGACGGTATCACCCCAAAAGGGCTGCTGTGTTTTTATGACACTTTGACCGAAAATGCCCAGCGTGTGATCGCCCTGCGGGATAGCTTTGGCTTGGGACAGCCGCTGCTGGAAGGCCTGCGGGACGGTGCGCTGGCACAGGGACAGCTGGTGTATGCCTGTATGGATCCGTTGGAGCCTCAACGGGTGCGGCATCTGCTGCTGCCCGACTGCTCCCTGGCCTTTGTCACCGATGCAGAAGGCCGTTTGCCCTTTGCGCCCACCCGCACCATCCGGCTGGATACCATGGTGGCAGGGGAGGGCCTGCGGCAGGCGCGGGGACGGCTGCGGCTGCTGGGCAAACTGGAACAGGAGCTTCTGGAGGATGCGGTGCAGCACATTGCAGCCGCCCATGCTCTCCACGACCAGATGGAGGCCATCTATCGGCCTCATGTGGATTTTGCCGCACTGGAGGCCTGTTTCCAGGCGTATCTTGCGCGGATGGTGTAGGGAAAACGAAAAAGTCGACTCGTTTGAGTCGACTTTTTCGTTATAACACATCGTTTTTGACCACCCGATAGGCCGGGTGATAGTGGTCGCGGTAGGTCTGGCTGTGGGACACCATGGGGCAGCCCTCTGCCCGATATTCGGTCAGATAGGCTTCCAGTGCAACGCTGTCAAAGGGTGCGCGCCCTTGGGCAGTCAGTGCTTCCAGACAGGACAGACCCGTTGCAAAGGCGTCTTTCCCGGGACAAGCAGCCTGTGCCGAGAATAAAAACCGGGCAAAAATCTCCTCCAACGGCAGATTTGCCCTCTTTGCAGCACCTAAATACAGCCGGGCGTAGCCGCCGCCGATGTCCTCCAACAGCGGGCCGTCGCTTTCCTGTGTGGCGGCAAGCTCCTCTGCCAGCCGGTTGCGTGCCATGTCCTCGTCCCGAAGGAGATGTCCCGGGCCAAAGGCGCTCTGATACAGCAGCTTGACGGCATCCTGCGGGGTCATTTTAGGATAGCGGGCAAAATGGAAAAGCAAAATGTCGGTCATAGGTCACGCCTTCTCATAAATGGGACGGCTGGCCTGTTCTGCAGCCCGCAGCAGGCGGATGTCGGCCTTGACCATCTCCAGCTGCTCGCCCTCCCGCAGATAGAGCCGCACGGCCTGTGCCAGCAGAGGGAACAGATCCTTGGGCTGACCGTCAAAGTCCACCACAAACAGCTTGTGGTCGGCGGTATCACCGGCAGAATGAGCCGCCAGCAGCCACACCCGATAAACCTCGGGATGCTGTTCCATCAACTCTCGAACAGCCATGGGAAGGCCGATGGGATAGTCCAGCGTGGCCTTCATTTTCAGCTCGGTGCGGGGCGTTGCGGCACGGAGGGTGTGATTGATGTCGCTGAGATGGCTGCGGCGCAGGGACAGCGCCTTGCCGAAGGGGTTAATGACGATGCCGTCCAACCGGGCATTTTTCTCCACCATGGTGTGCAGCACATGGAAGGGCATTTCCACGATTTCGCCCCGGTCAAAAGGCCACTTTTCCAGCTCTTCCCGACAGGTGAAGGCAGGAATAAACGCCTCTTTTTTGTTGCTGTTCAGGATGGAAACCTGTCCCGGCCCTTTGGAAAACACCAAAAAGGCGGAGGTCTTCAGCAGGGCAAAATTTTTGACCTTGTTCTGGGGGCTGCTATCCTCCTGCAAGCTTTCGGACAGAGCAACGGGGTCAAATTCCGACTGGAATTCGTTCAGTTCATATTCGGTCATAGGGGTTCTCCTCTCAAAGGCTTGACGCTGACCCAGGGGCAGTCCCGGATGGTAAAGCGCCAGGGATGTTGTCCGCATTCCTTGGCGTATTCCACGCCGATGCGGGGGCTTGCCACCATTTGCGGCACGGTTTCCCGGTCCTCGATCCACAGGGTATCTCCGGTGAGATCCAGACCGTACTGCTCCCGGGTGATGGAAAGGGCGGCACACAGCTTTCCCGGGCCGGAGCATAGCTGGGTGTCTTTTTTTGCCTTGGGGCGGCGAGAGTACATCAGTTCCAGCCCATCAGTGGGCTCCAAGGCACGGATGAGCACTGCTTCGGGAACGCCGGGGGCGTTTGCCACCACGTTCATGCAGCTGTGCATGCCGTAAATCAGATAAATATAGGCAAAGCCGCCGGGGCCGTACTGGACGTTCACCCGTCCGCCCGGGTTGCCCCGATAGCTGTGGGCGGCATCGTCGGTCAGCCCCATGTAGGCTTCGGTTTCTACAATGATACCGGCGGCGATCCCATCGGGGGTGCGGTGTACCAGCTTGCAGCCCAAAAGCCGCTTTGCCAGTATGATGCCGTCGGTTTGATAGGCGTCAAAGGGAAGTTTGTTCATAGAGGTCTCCTTCAAACGCGTGTCATTCTGAGCGCAGCGAAGAATCTCCTCCATGGGATGGCAAGTGCTGTGGGCGGGAGATCCTTCGGGCGGTGCCCTCAGGATGACAGATTATTTCAATTTTTCCAGTGCTTCCTGATACAGCTTATTTTTGGAGGCGCCGTTGGCCTTTGCCACCTGCTTGACGGCGCCCATCAGGGGCATGCCGCCCTCCACCAGCGCCTGTACCTGCGCCAGCAGGTCGGCCTCTTCCACCGGGGCTTCCACTGCGGTGCAGCCCTCGATCACCAGCACAAACTCGCCCCGGGGCGGGTGTTCCTCATAATGGGCAATGGCCTCGGAAAGGGTGGTACGGAAGCACTCCTCATGAAGCTTGGTAATTTCCCGGCACAGGGCGATCTTCCGGTCACCCCAGCACTCCAGCATGTCTGCCAGCGTGCGCTGCAGCTTGTGGGGCGCTTCGTAAAAAACCATGGTGCGCTTTTCAGCCTTGACTTCTTCCAGATGGGCGCGGCGCTCCTTTTTGGGCACCGGTAAAAAGCCCTCGAAGGTGAATCTGCCGCAGGCCATGCCCGAAATGGACAGCGCTGCCACCACGGCAGAGCAGCCGGGGACGGCCACCACTTCCACGCCGTTTTGGACGCACAGATCCACCAGATCCACGCCGGGATCGGAGATGGCCGGGGTGCCGGCATCGGTGATGATGGCGCAGCTTTCGCCTTCCAGAAGGCGGCTCAGAATGTAATCGCCCTTGGTGCGGCGATTGTGCTCAAAATAGCTCACCTGGGGCTTTTTGATCTCGAATTTATTCAGCAGCTTGGCACCCACACGGGTGTCCTCGGCGGCGATGAAGTCCACCGTTTCCAGTGTTTCAATGGCTCGGGGCGAAAAATCACCCAGATTGCCGATGGGAGTGGCTACCACATACAGTTTTCCCGGTTTGACATCGCTCATGTTCGCACCTCATAGATCTCTCGATATTCTTCCGACGGCAGACCGTCGGTATCTTTCAAAAACAACGGGGGCAGAACGGTGACCCCCTCGCCGCCCTCTTTGACGGCATCCAGCAGCACTAAATTGGCCTCTTTCCCCGGCCTGGGATGGACAAAGCGCAGCCGCTTTGGGGCAAGTTTTGCGCCTTCCAGCGCCGAAAACAGGCCTGCCAGCCGGTTGGCGGGAAAGCACAGATACAGCCGTCCGCCGGTCTTGAGCACCTTTGCGGCGGCGGTGCACACCTCTCCGATGGAGGCTCCTGCATCCGACCGGGCCTGCGCCAGAGCCCCGGCGGCGGTTTTGCCCCGGCTCTGCTCAAAATAGGGGGGATTGCACAGCACAAAGTCGTAGCGGTGGTGAAGGTTGTTGGGCAGTTCCCGCAGATCACCGCAGGTCACGGTAATCTCCAGACCGGCCCGCAGGGCGTTTTCCGCCGTGATTTGGGCGGCATCCGGCTGCAGCTCCATGGCCTCCAGCCTCACATCGGGGCGGCGCAGGCCGGTGAGAATTCCCAGAAAGCCCTGTCCGGCGCCCAGATCCAGTCCCAGACCGCCTTTTTTCGGCTGGGCGAAGTGGGACAGCAGCATGGTGTCCTCCCCAAGGGCGAAAAACCGGTCGTCCTGCAGCAACACCACACCCGGGCGAATATCCAGTTGTTTGACCATGCCATCACCGCCTTTTCCAATCAGTATACCACATTTGGCAGGGTTTGTCATCGGTTTTCGGGGGTTGCATCGTTTGTCCTTTTGTGTTACCATGTCGTTGGAAAACCACCAAAATCATAAAGTGAGGTAACGATACATGCTGAACGGAAAGCCCCTGATCTGTGTTTCTTCCGACATTCGCCGCTTTGATGCCGACAATCGTCGGATGATTCACGAGCTGCACGATACTTATTCCAACGCCGTGTTCAATGCCGGCGGTATCCCCATGATCACCTGCGGCGTCTGCGCCGAGGACATGGCCGATCTGTGCGACGGCCTGCTGCTCACCGGCGGTGCCGATATGGACACCGAGCTGTACGGCGAAGAGCCTTTGAACGATTCCGTCAAGCCCCTGCCCGAGCGCACCGCCTTTGAAAAGCCCCTGTTCGAGGCCTTTTTGAAGCGTGGCAAGCCCATTCTGGGCATCTGCCGCGGCAGTCAGCTGATCAATGTCTGCATGGGCGGCACCCTGTGGCAGG
>JAGAVA010000140.1 GCA_017620505.1 Clostridia bacterium | reverse complement strand
CTAAAATCTTTTGCGTAAAACTCGGATTATCTGTAAAATTTCCGTCATTTTTCAGCAAAAACCAATCAAAGCAGTTGTATTTTTTATGCATCCATTGTATAATGTGGCGTGTATACACCGTTTTAAGGAGGAGTTTCCCATGAAAGTCAAAGATATGCCTTATGAGCATCTCAGCATAGAAGAGATCCGCGAAGAGCTGCAGGCCGTTCTGGCAGAGATCCAGAACGCCAAGTGCCCGGGCTGCGTGTTGCGGGCCCGGGAACGTATGCTCAAGCTGCTGCTGCGCTACAGCTCCAACGCTTCCCTGTGCTACATCCGCTACAGCTGCAACACCGCCGACGAATACTATGTAAAAGAACACGAGTATTTCGACGAGATCGGCCCCGAGGTGTCTGCTCTGCTCACCGAGATCAGCAACGCGCTGCTGGCCTCTCCCTACCGTGCCGAGCTGGAGAAGGTGCTGGGTCCCGTCTACTTCCGCTACCGCGAGGTGGAGTCCAAGGCCATGTCCCCTGAAATCGTGGAGGACATGATCGAGGAAAACAAGCTGTGCTCGGAGTACAGCAAGCTGATGGCCGGTCTGGAGTTCCAGTTCCGCGGCGAGACCTACAGCCGCGCCGCTCTGGCAGGCTTCTTCAAGGATGACGACCGGGAGACCCGCAAGGAGGCCTATGAGGTCTTCGGCAAGAAGATGCTGGAAGTGGCTCCTCAGCTGGACGACATTTACGACCGGATGGTTAAGGTTCGTGACCGGATGGCAAAGAAGCTGGGCTACAAGAACTTCGTGGAGCTGGGCTATTACCGCATGAACCGGGTGTCCTACGGTCAGAAGGAAGTGGAGACCTTCCGCAAGAACGTTCTGGAATCCTGGGTGCCCGCCAACAGCCGCCTCCGTCTGGAAAATGCCAAGGATCTGGGTCTGGACAAGTTTATGTTCTATGATGACGGCGTCATCATCCCCGGCGGCGACCCCCGTCCCCAGGGCGGCAAGGAGGAGATCTTCCAGGCGGCCCGTGAAATGTATCATGAGATGAGCGACGAGTCCGCCGCTTTCATCGACCTGATGCTGGACAACGACGCCTTTGACGTGGACGCCCGCAAGAACAAGTGGGGCGGCGGCTACTGCAGCGAGATCGCCCAGTACAAGCAGCCCTTCATTCTGGCCAACTTCAACGGTACCGCAGGCGACGTGGATGTGATGACCCACGAGGCCGGCCACGCCTTCAACGCCTTCCTGATCGCCGACAACAAGTTCGCTCTGGAGATCGGCTGCGGCGGCATGGAAACTGCCGAGACCCACTCCATGTCCATGGAATATTTCGCCTGGAAATACATCCACAAGTTCTTTGGCGAGGACGCCAAAAAGTACAAGTACATGCACGCTCTGGAGAACTTCTCCTTCATCCCCTACGGCACCATGGTGGACGCTTTCCAGCACATCGTGTATGAGAACCCCGAGATGACCCCCGCCCAGCGCAACGAGGCCTGGCTGGAGCTGGAGCGCAAGTTCCGTCCCCACATCCAGCTGGAGGGCATCCCCTTCATCGAGGAAGGCCGCCGCTGGCAGTATCAGATGCACATCTATGAGAGCCCCTTCTATTATATTGACTACTGCCTGGCCCAGACGGCAGCCTTTGGCTTCCTGCTGGCCTCTCAGGAGGACTATGACGGTGCTTACGCCCGTTACATCCGCCTGATGAAGCAGGGCGGTGAGACCTATTACGAAGACCTGCTGAAGGAAGCCGAGATCCCCTCGCCCTTCCAGGAAGGCGCTCTGCAGACCCTGGCCGAAAAGGTGGAGGCTCTGCTGCATAAGGTCAAGGCCGACATCTGAAGTCCTGCTGAAAATCCCCGTTTTTTTCCTGTTTTTCCATGACTTTGCCTTGACAAAGCAGGCTTTGCCCTACTATAATGTTGAAATGTTATGGTATGATGCCATAGTTGGCTTTCTATCATACAAAAATAAGAAGGAGGAAACGCATTATGAAAAAGTTTCTCGCGCTGTTGATGGCTGCCATGATGCTGCTGTCCGTTGCTGCCGGTTGCGGTAATGATACCCCCGACACCATCGTTGACGACACCACTACCCAGCCCGATAACAGCACCCCCACCCCCGCTCCTACCCCCACTCCCGCTCCCGCTCCCGCTCCCGAGGCTGAGGTCGCTGAACTGAAGTCTCTGGCCGGCAAGGAGTACGGCACCGACTACGTCTCTCTGTACAGCGAGTTCGGTGCTGACGTCACCATCGCTGACGTCATCGAGGACGAAGATACCGGCGTCGCTTACATCGAGCGCGACGGCGTCCGCTACACTCTGGGTATGGACTTCCTGTCCCGCGCCATGGTCTACAACACCACCGTTCCCGCTGACGGCGAGTGGGAGACCGAGGATGACGTCTACGCCGACTGGTGGAGACTGTACATCACCCGCTGGAACTACCTGCTGCCCGAAGTGCCCCTGTACTCCAACGAGTACTACGATCTGTACAATGCTCAGATCAAGGGCGTCGAGGAGTATCCCACCAACCCCTACTGGGCTCCCGCTGATGCTCTGATCGACTGGACTTCCGAGAAGGAAGACGGCTCCATCATCCTGGGCTCCTCCACCGAGCTGTCCGGTAAGTTCCGTTATGCTACCTTCGCTGCCAACTCCCCCGGCTCCTCTGACCTGGATGTCCAGGATCTGATCGTCGGTCTGGAGACCGTCGCCACCACCAAGGAAGGTGGCTATATGTGGAACCCCACCGTTGTTGCTGCTCATGACGAGACCGACAACGATGACGGCACCCGCACCTACACCGTCAAGATCCAGGAAGACCTGGTCTTCTCTGATGGTTCTCCCGTTACTGCCAAGAACTATCTGGTCAGCCTGCTGACCTTCTCCACCCCCGTTGCCGCTCAGGCTGCCGGTAAGGATCACATGGCCGGTATGACCTACGTTGGCTTCGAGGATTTCAACGCCTACACCGGCCCCGGCTCTGAGGCTGGCAAGAAGGAGTTCTCCGGCGTCCGTCTGATCGACGATTACACCTTCGCTGTGACCGTCGCTGCTGACTACCTGCCCTACTTCTACGCCATCACCTACGGCGGCTTCTCCGCTGTTCCCACCGCTCTGTACCTGGGCGAGTGCGACATTCTGGACGACGGCAACGGCGTCTATCTGTCCGACGAGTTCTATGCCAAGGACGGCGACAGCTACACCATGGCTCAGCACATCTATGATGGCGCCTGGAACAAGGACAACACCTTCCCCTACTCCGGTCCCTACACCGTCGAGTCCTGGAACGAGTCCGACAAGTCTGTTGTTCTGGTAGCCAACCCCAACTTCAAGGGTAACTACGAGGGCACCAAGCCCGGCATCCAGAAGGTCGTCTATAAGCGTATGGTCACCGAGACTCAGATCGCTGACTTCACCTCCGGCGGTCTGGACGTCCTGGCTGGTATCACCGGCGGCGACGAGACCAACGAGGCTATCGCTCTGGCTGACAACTCCAACGGCAAGTACGTCTACACCCACTACAGCCGCGCCGGCTACGGTAAGCTGGGCTTCCGTGCCGACTTCGGTCCCGTCCAGTTCGTCGAGGTCCGTCAGGCCATCGCTTACTGCATGGATCGTGCTAAGTTCGCTAAGGACTTCACCGGCGGTTACGGCGGCGTTGTTGACGGCCCCTACTACTCCGGTTCCTGGATGTATAAGGCTGCTCTGGCTGACGGCATGATGCTGGATGCTTACGCTACTTCTCTGGACAGCGCCATCGCTGTTCTGGAAGAGGGCGGCTGGGTTTATAACGCCGACGGTTCCGCTTACTCCGGTTCCGGCGTCCGTTATAAGAAGATCGCTGATGCCGAGATGCAGGAGCAGGACAAGACCTTCGCCTCCAAGGACGGCGCTTACAAGACCGTTCAGGTCGGCGACGACTGGTATATGCCTCTGGTTCTGAACTGGTACGGCACTTCTGACAACACCTTCACCGATCTGCTGATGACCGGCTTCATGAACAACGAGAACATCATCAACGCTGGTTTCGTTGTCCAGAACACCATCGGTGAGTTCTCTCCCATGCTGGATGAGCTGTATCAGGCTGCCGTTTATGGCTACTACGGCGGTGTTCCCACTTACACCTGCTTCAACTTCGCCACCGGCTTCACCTCTGCTGCTTACGACTACAGCTACAACTGGACCATTGACCCCGCTGAGTACGACAACTACTCCATCTGCTACGTCAAGGACCAGGCTGACGCTTACTGGCTGCAGTAATTCATCCTTGTAACATTGCTTCGGAACAGGGGCTTCGGCCCCTGTTCCTTGGCACTTTCTCACGGGGCCGCTTGCGGCCCTTTGAGAAATTTTGTCTTTACTTTACCACAATGCCGCGACAAAGCGGCACCGATGCCTGTGTATCGTTGCGGACCCGTCTTTTCACATTTTACGGGTCTCCAATGATATACAGGACGACGTGCGCCGCGGCTGTTAGCTCAACATAACAACTGCGGCGGCACTTTTCTACAAAAATCACCGCCGTTTCGGCAAGAAACGAGGAAATCGACATGTTAAAATATTCTTTGAAGCGACTGGGATACATGGCCGTGGTGCTGGTGATCCTGTCGGTCATTATGTATATGATCTACAGTCTGGTTCCTGCCAACCGCGCCTATTCCGATGCCGACGCTCAGGTGAAGGCCATGAAGAACACCCTTCCCAAAGAGCAGCTGGCTGACTACTTTGACAAGCTGTATCTGGAATATCAGCGCAAATACGGCACCGATACCGACAACAAGCTGATCCGCTACGGCCGCTGGGTGGGTATTTACCCCCTGTATGACGGCTCCTACAACGGCCTGCTGCAGGGCAACCTGGGCTACTCCTACGAGTACCAAAAGCCGGTGGTAGAGGTCATCAAGCAGCCCATGCTCAACACCATCAAGATCAACATCTGGGCCACCATCCTGGCGCTAGGCATCACCCTGCCGCTGGGTATCCACTGTGCCGTCAAGCGGGGCAGTAAGTTTGACCAGGGCATCCAGGTGATGACCATCGTGGGTTATTCGCTGCCCACCTTCCTGATCTCCATTCTGTTTATCTGGATCTTCTGCTCCAAGCTGGGCATTTTCCCACCCTCCGGTATGCAGACCCCCGGTAACACCTATGTGGGCTTCCGCAAGTGGCTGGATGAGATGTACTATCTGGCTCTGCCCCTGATCGTCATGACCTTCTGCTCTCTGGGCGGTATGACCCGTTACGTCCGCGCCTCCATGATCGAGGCTCTGAGCCTGGACTGCATCAAGACCGCTCGCGCCAAGGGTCTGAAGGAAAAGGCTGTCATCTATTCCCACGCCTGGAGAAACGCCCTGATCCCCGTGGTCACCCTGGTGGTTGGCTGGTTCCTGGGCATCTTCGGCGGCTCTCTGGTCATCGAGTCCATGTTCGCCCTCAACGGCATGGGCCGTCTGATGATCCAGTCCCTGCGTACCGCAGACTATGACGTGGTTCTGCTCATGCAGATGTTCTACGTTGCCATGGCTCTGCTGGGCAACCTGATCATCGACCTGGTCTACGGTCTGGTTGACCCCCGTGTCCGTGTCAGCAAGTAAGAAGGAGGAGAAGAAATTATGAGCAAAAAGAATAACAACTCCTCCTGGCTGAAGCGCCTGTGGAAGGGCGGCTCCAAGCAGCTGGCCGACGAAATGCTGAACAAGGACGGCACCCCCAACGATGCCGAGGCCATCATCAGCCCCGGCCGTCAGATGGTGAACAACTTCCTGGAGCGCAAGCTGGCCGTTGGCGCGCTGGTGCTGCTGATCTGTATGTTCATCACCATGTTCGTTGGCCCCCTGTTCATGCCCAAGTATTACGATTCCTATACCGAAGTTACCCAGAAGTCCATCAAGCCCACCATGTCCATGATGTCGGTGCCCAAGGAACTGCAGGGCGACATCAAGATGATCGACGGCTTTGGTTCCTTCACCGTTGGCCTTTCCAACGCCGGCAAGGTCTATGTCTGGGGCGCTACCGAAATCGGAACCACCGGCATTGATGTTGCCGACATCCCTGAAGAGGTTCAGAACAGCAAGATCCACATGGTTGCTGCCGGTATCGACCACATCGTTGCCATCACCGAAGAAGGCAAGGTGCTGTGCTGGGGCAACAGCAAGCTGGGTCAGTACGGCACCGAGTCCGAGGCCAAGGCCCGGGGCGAGGATCTGAACCCCAACATCGCTTATATGCCCGAGATTCTGGCCACCTCCGGCATTGATGTTTCCCGCATCAAGAAGCTGACCTGCGGCTACCAGTGCTCTGCCATTCTGCTGGATGACGGCACCATGTATCTGTGGGGTAACAAGCTGACCTATGCCAACATCGACCTGTTCCTGAACGTGGGTGTCATGTACGATATGGACTTCACCCTGAACTATATCGTGGGCATCAACGGCAAGCGCAACACCATCTACACCGGCTCCCGTGGCCTGTACGACGTGGTGCGCACCAAGATCGCCGGTCCTTCCACCCCCATTAAGGATCACCTGAACGGCCGAAAGATCGAGTCCATCGTCGCTACCTGCTCCAGCATGTGTCTGGTGCTGGAGGACGGCTCCATCTGCTTCGCCGGTGACCTGCCCACCATCAACGCCAAGCAGGTTCCCACCCTCCCCGCCGACGAATACTACGTGGACGTGGTTGGTGGTTCCTACCACTACAGCGGTCTGACCAACAAGGGCAACGTTTACACTTGGGGCAGCAACACCCTGAATCAGTGTGAAGTGTCCGACAAGGCAGCCGGCTCCACCAAGCTGTACGGCGGCGCTTTCCAGACCTACACCACCGACGACAGCGGCAATCTGCTGGCCAAGTGGGGTCTGAAGGGCTATCTGTTCGGCACCGATACTTCCGGTGCGGACATCTTCCAGCGCATCATCAACGGCGGTAAGATGACCATGACCGTCGGTGCTGTGGCCGTTATCATTTCTTCCATCATCGGCATCGTGATCGGCTGTGTAGCCGGTTATTTCGGCGGCAAGGTGGACATCCTGCTGATGCGCGTGGCTGAGATCTTCAACGCCATCCCCTTCCTGCCCTTCGCCATGATCCTGTCTGCCATCATGGGCAGCATGACCCTGAGTGAGACCACCCGAATCTTCATCATCATGTGCATTCTGGGCGTGCTGACCTGGCCCGGTCTGGCCCGTCTGGTGCGCGGTCAGGTGCTGGTTGCCCGCGAGAGCGAGTACGTCACCGCCGCCAAGGCCATGGGTGTTAAGGAGAGCGTCATCGCCTTCAAGCACATCCTGCCCAACGTCATGTCTGTTATTCTGGTGTCTCTGATGCTGGACTTCGGTACCTGTATGCTGACCGAGTCCTCTCTGTCCTACCTGGGCTTCGGCGTTCAGTATCCCCGTCCCACCTGGGGCAATATGCTGAACGGCGCCAACAACGCCACCATCATCAACGCCTATTGGTGGCAGTGGCTGTTCACCGCTATTTTCCTGGCGGTCACCACCATCTGCATCAACATCGTGGGCGATGCCCTGCGTGACGTTCTGGACCCCAAGTCCAATGTGGATAAGTAAGGAGGGAAAGACATGCCGTTACTTGAAATCAAGAACCTGAAGACCTTTTTCAAAACCAAAAAGGGCATCGTCAAGGCCGTAAACGATGTGTCCTATTCCCTGGAGCCCGGCAAGACCATCGGTATCGTTGGTGAGTCCGGCTCCGGCAAGTCGGTTTCCGCCATGTCCATCCTGCGTCTGCTGGACGGCAACGGCTACATCGACTCCGGCTCCATCCAGTTCGAGGGCAAGGAACTGACCACCCTGTCCATGGACGAGATGTACGCCATCCGCGGCAACGCCATTTCGGTTATTTTCCAGGAGCCCATGACCTCGCTGAACCCGGTCTTTACCGTGGATCGTCAGCTGTCTGAGCCCTTCATCATCCACCAGGGCATGAGCAAGAAGGAAGCACACGAGCAGGCTCTGAAAATGCTGTACGATGTGCAGATCCCCAACCCCGAAGCCGTCATCAAGCAGTATCCCCACCAGTTGTCCGGCGGTATGCGCCAGCGCGTCATGATCGCTATGGCTCTGGCCTGCCGTCCCAAGATCCTCATCGCCGACGAGCCCACCACTGCTCTGGACGTTACCATTCAGGCACAGATCCTGCGCCTGATGAACGACCTGCAGAAGGAAAAGGGCACTTCCATCATCTTCATCACCCACGACCTGGGTGTTATCAACGAGATGGCCGACGACGTGGCCGTTATGTACTGCGGCCAGGTAGTGGAAAAGGCCTCTGCCCGTACCATTTTCGGCACCGGCAGCAAGCTGAGCCACCCCTATACCGAGGGTTTGATGTACTCCATCCCCCGTATTGAAAACGTGGGCAAGAAGATCGAGCCTAGTCCCGGCGTGGTGCCCCATCCCCTGGCTCTGCCCAAGGGCTGCAAGTTCGCTCCCCGCTGCAAATACTGCACTCAGAAGTGCATTGACGAAGAGCCCCTGCTGACCGACATGGGTGATGGTCAGCAGATCCGCTGCTTCTATCCCGAAAAGGAGGTGAGACAGAGTGAAGAACACAAAAAAATTACTGTCCATCACTAATTTGAAAAAGTACTTCCCTGTCGCAAAGTCCTCCCTGTTCCAGAAGGAGCAGCTGTATGTCCGCGCCAACGAGGACATCTCTCTGGACATTTACGAAGGTGAAACCCTGGGTATCGTGGGCGAGTCCGGCTGCGGTAAGTCCACCCTGGGCCGCGTGCTGCTGCAGCTGTATAATCAGACTGCCGGCACTACCATGTACTACGGCGTTTCTCTGGCAGATATGCCCCCCAAGTATGTGGCTGATACCCTGAAGAATCTGGACAAGTACAAGACCACCCTGAAGAAGGCTTCCGAGAAGGCTGAGGCCCTCAACAAGAAGGTGGAAGAGGCCGGCGGCGAGGACAAGGCAGACTTCTATCTGCTGCAGGACCGCAACCTGGCCCGCTGTGACGAGCAGACCGCTCTGAACCACATTGTCAAAATCCTGGGCGGCTTCTTCGCCATGGACGAGGGCAATCAGGGCCGCGATCTGATGCTGAAGATCCACGAAGAGAACGTCAAGCGCGCCGCCCTGATGGACAAATACGCCGACGTGCGCGTGGAGTTTGAGCATCTGGACGGTGACGCAAAGAATGCCTCCAAGAAGTCCAAGCTGGGCGAGGAAAAGGCCAAGCTGGAAGCTGAGATCAAGGCCATCGAGGACAAGACTGCCCAGATGTCCGTTCAGCTGGACGGCCTGCGGGACAAGTACGCCAAGAACGAGGAGTTTGCCAAGTACGAGGCCATGCGGGACGACGGCATCGACCTGTCCCGTCTGCAGTATGACGAGATGCGTCTGCTGCGCCGCGACCTGCAGATCATCTTCCAGGATCCCTATTCCTCTCTGAACCCCCGTTTCACCATCGGCCAGATCATCGAAGAAGGCCTGGTGACCCACAAGTTCTTCAAGCACGGCTCTGAAAAGATGCGTGAGCACATCGTGGACACCATGGAGAAGTGCGGTCTGCAGGAATATATGCTGCACCGTTATCCCCATCAGTTCTCCGGCGGTCAGCGTCAGCGTGTGGCCATCGCCCGCGCTCTGGCGGTCAACCCCAAGTTCATTGTCTGCGACGAGTGCGTTTCCGCTCTGGACGTTTCCATCCAGTCCCAGATCATCAACCTGCTGCAGGAGCTGAAGGAGAAAGAGCATCTGACTTATATGTTCATCTCCCACGACCTGTCTGTTGTCCGCTATATTTCCGACCGTATTTGCGTCATGTATCTGGGCAACGTGGTGGAGCTGGCCGACGCCGCTACCATCTTTGACGATCCCCGTCATCCCTATACCGTTGCTCTGCTGTCCTCCATTCCCACCACCGACCCCGATTCCGGCGAGAAGGAGCGCATCATTCTGGAGGGCAACATCCCCAGCCCCATCAAGCCTCCCGCAGGCTGCAAGTTCCACACCCGCTGCTACATGGCCTGCGAAAAGTGCAAGCGCGTGCCTCCCGAGCTGCGTGAGATCGAGCCCGGTCACTTCCTGGCCTGCCACTTCCCCGAGAAGAAGCTGGCTGAGGACGGCAGCTACCTGTTTGAGCTGCCTAAGATGGAGCGTAAGTCCAACCGCGAGCAGGGCTAAAGCGGCATGAAGTTCCCCTTTTCCAATTCCCTGCCCGAGCTGACCGAGGAGCAGGAGGCCGAGCGCAAGCTGGAACTGCAGAAAGCTGACCTGAAAGTGAGCTTTTCCGAGCGTCTGGTAATGATCGGCACCGCCTTTCTCTGTCTGGGTCTGCCCTGCATTCTGATCTTGATCGTAGTGGCAGCCCTGGCCATGCTGCTGTTCGGCTTGCTGTAAGCACAAATCGCAACACCCTCCGGATTTCCGGAGGGTGTTTTTGTTTTGTTTTTGACCGTAATCTATATGATTATGGGCAAAAACACCATAACCCGTTGGATTTTCCGCAGAAAATCCAACGAAACCGGCCGCACGCCGGAACCTAACTGTCGAAAAGAACCCAGCGAAGCGGTTCTTTGACAGGTTTCCCGATCCCCTCCGGGTTTCCGGAGGGGATTTCTGTTATTTCATCAGCCCCATGCTTGCGGCGGCATCCTCCACGGTGTGCACAGCCTTTTTGGCCTTGCGCATCATCCTACGGCGCTCCGCATCGCTCATCATACCGGCGGCAGCCAGTCCCACGCAGGCACCGGCCACCATTCCCATGCCCAGCCCGGACATAAATTTCCCCATATTACGCCTCCTTTGTATCAGAATGTGCATAGTATGTGCAATTCCCCTTGACTTTACCATCGGATTCGGCTATGATGCATTTCGATAACTTTTTGGAAGGAGGTCCTATCGTCCAAATGGACAGTGATAATTGCGATTGTAGTGACAAACAGATTTGTTGTGTGCGTGCATATCTGACCCATTTTGCAGGGGACAGGTATGCTTTTTTGCGTTTTGGAAGATTCCGGCACTAAAAAAACAGGAAAACGCAACCAACCACAACATATTTTGAAAGGAACTACGACTTTTTATGAGTAATACAACTTCGATTATTTTTATGGCTGTTATGGTGGCTTTTTCTGCCTATTTTTCCGCCACCGAGACCGCTTTTTCTTCTCTGAACAAAACCCGTCTGAAGGTGCTTGCCGAAAAGGGTGACAAAAAGGCCATCCTGGCGCTGGAACTCTCCGACAAGTACGACAAAATGATCACCTCCATCCTCATCGGCAACAACATCGTGAACATCGCCATGACCTCGGTTTGCACCCTGCTGTTCGTCCATCTGATGGCTGACGCAGGCGCCACCGTCTCCACCATTGTTTCCACCGTGGTGGTGCTGATCTTTGGCGAGATCACCCCCAAGAGTCTGGCCAAGGAAATGCCCGAAAAGTTTGCCATGTTCTCCGCCCCCTTCCTGCGGGTGCTGATGATCCTGCTGACCCCCTTCTCTTTTGTGTTCACCACGCTGAAAAATCTGATGGGTAAGGTCATCCGCAACACCGACGATCGCCGCATGACCCAGGAGGAGCTGCTGATGCTGGTGGATGAAGTCCAGCAGGAGGGCGGCCTGGACGAGGATGAACACGAGTTGCTGCGCTCTGCCATTGAGTTCACCGATCGGGATGCCGAGGACA
Source organism: Clostridia bacterium (assembly GCA_017620505.1). GTDB lineage: Bacteria > Bacillota > Clostridia > Oscillospirales > Butyricicoccaceae > UBA4644. The sequence goes on along the minus strand of JAGAVA010000140.1, from coordinate 12,071 downwards.
TTCTCACCCACCGTGTGGATCTGGAGGCTGTTTCTATTCACGACAACGCCCGGGAGATCTCCAAAGTCTTTGACGACAGCCGTTTCTCCCGCCTGCTGGTTTATGATGAGGATATTGACGATATTGTGGGTGTCATTCACCAGAGCGACTTCTACAACGACTGCGTCATGCGCGGCAAGGATCTTTCCGAGATCATGTCCGAGCCGGTGTTTGTGCCTAAGTCTCTGAAGATTTCCGACCTGCTCAAGCTGCTACAGAAGAAGAAATCCCACATCGCCATCGTCAACGACGGTTACGGCGGCACCCTGGGCATCGTCACCATGGAGGACATTCTGGAAGAGCTGGTGGGCGAGATCTGGGACGAGCACGATGAAGTGGTGGAAGATATTCGCAGCGAGGGCGACAATGTCTGGACGGTTTCTGGCAACGCCGACCTGTACCGCCTGCTGGACAAGATGGACATCGACGAGGATGCGGTGGAAAGCGCTTCCATCACCGGCTGGATCATGGAACAGCTGGAAAAGGTTCCCGACGTAGGCGACAGCTTCGTGATGTGCGGCTGGAAGGTCACCGTTACCGCCACCGACGAGCGCCGTGTTCAGGAGATCCGGGTGGAACAGCTGGAAAACCACGAAGAAAACGATGGTTAACATACAGTTCTGAAGAATTCTGAATTTGCAGGGGATGGCCTTTACGGGCTGTCCCCTGTTGTGTTATGATGGAGAAAATTGGGAAGGAGGCTCGCCATGAAAAGACTGCGTGAAAATTGGGTGTGGATTTTGGGCCTGGCACTGGCTGTCGTGGTGCTGGTAGTGGTACTGGTCTTTATTTTCGCCTTTTTCGGCAATCCGGTGTCCCACTTGCTGGCCTCCCGCACGGCGCGGCAGTATCAGAAAGCCCACTACCCCACCTACACCGTGGAAAGCACGGGCTATAACTTCAAGAACGGCAACTATTATGCCCATCTCACCGATCCCGGGCAGGTGGACGGAGATTTTTCACTGGAGATGTCTCCCGGCGGCAAGCTTGTACTGAACACCTATGAAGATCGGGTGCTGTCGGGTGAAAACACCAGCCGCCGGCTGTCCATGGAGTACCGTGACCTGTGCCGGCAGGTGCTGGAAACCGAGCAGGCCGGTCTGCCGCTGGATTTCGGCTTTGGTGATTTGGAAATCTGGAACCAACAGGCGCTGGGCAACCACGACTGCCCCGATTATGCTCTGGTTACTGAGGATCTGGTACCCAACGGCACCTACGATGTGCGGGAGCTGGGGGCGCAGGCCGGTCATCTGATCTATTATCTGCAGGTGGAATCCCCCTCTGTGGAAGAGCTTTCCCACTGGCTTCTGGAGATCCGTCGACTGATGGATGAAGCCGGTGTTCCATTCGTTTCCATTGACGTGGATCTGCGCTATCTGCGCAGCGAGGATGGCACACGCCCCTCCACCGACATTCGTGTGAACAATTTCCCCTATGGGGAAATTTACGCTGACGGTCTTGCAGAACGAGTGACCGCCGCCATCAGCGCCCAGGGCAACGATTACAATAAAATCGGAAAATAAGCGAAATTATCGCAAATTTCACAGCAAAAACCACCCTTCGGGGTGGTTTTTCTTTTGCGGAAACGGTTGCATTTTGCCAAGTATGGGCGTATAATTTCTAAGAATGGATTATTATGTGAATTCATAATCTGAAAGGATGTTCAATATGAGTGAAGTACTGAAACCCGCCTCTGCCGGCACCATGGAATCCAGCGACGTGCTGGTGGAACTGGTTCCCGCCGAGGGTCGTGAGATCCAGCTGACCTCTGTGGTGGAAGCCCAGTTCGGTGATTCCATCCGCGCCGTTGCGGACGAGATGCTGAACCAGTTCGATCTGCAGAATGTCTGCCTGCGCATCGACGACCGGGGCGCTCTGGAGTGTGTGCTCCGCGCCCGAATCGAGACCGCGATCCTGCGTGCGAAAGGAGAGAACTGAGAATGCGCCGTTCTATGCTGTTTTTGCCCGGCAACACCCCCAACGTCATCCAGAACGGTGACGTCCTGGGCGCTGATGCCGTCATCTTCGACCTGGAGGACGCTGTCGCCCCCGATCAGAAGGACGCCGCCCGTATCCTGGTGCGCAACACCATGACCTATCTGGATTTCTCCAAGGTAGAGACCATCGTCCGCATCAACTCTGTGGACACCGACTTCTGGAAGAAGGATCTGGAGACCATTCTTCCCCTGAAGCCCACCCTGATCATGCCCCCCAAGACCTCTACTGCTCAGGATGTTCTGACTGTGGACGCCTATATGTCTGAGCTGGAGGACAAGCTGGGCTATGAGCGCAACACCGTCAAGCTGATCCCCCTGATCGAGACCGCTCTGGGTCTGGAAAATGCCTTCCAGATCGCCGCCGCCTCCAAGCGTGTGGCCGCTCTGTTCCTGGGTGCTGAGGACCTGACCGCCGACCTGCGCTGCAAGCGCACCAAGGAGAGCGAAGAGATCGCTTATGCCCGCGGCCGCATGGTGGCCGCCGCCCGCGCCGCCGGCGTGGACGTTTACGACACCCCCTTCACCGATGTCAACGACGACGAAGGCATCCGCATCGACACCGAGAAGGCCAAGGCTCTGGGCTTTACCGGCAAGGCCTCCATTTCTCCCCGTCATGTGCCCGTCATCAACGAAGTTTTCAGCCCCTCTCAGCGTGACATTGATTACGCTTATGAGGTCATGGAGGCCATCCGCATCGCCAAGGAGCAGGGCCGTGGTGCCATCGCCCTCCGCGGCAAGATGATCGACGCCCCCATCGTCAACCGTGCCAAGCAGACCATCGAGGCCGCCGAAGAGCTGGGCCTGGGAAGGAGCGAAAACTAAATGGATAAAGTCGTACATTCTCTCAAGGAAGCCATCGAGCTGGCCGGTGTGCAGAGCGGCATGACCGTCTCTTTCCACCACCATATGCGCAACGGTGACTTCGTACTGAATATGGTCATGGAGGAGCTGGCTCAGAAGGGCATCAAGAACCTGACCGTCAACGCTTCCTCTGTCTTTGACTGCCACAAGCCCCTGATCGATCACATCCAGAACGGTGTGGTCACCAAGCTGTGCTGTAACTATATGGCCGCCGGTGTTGGCCGCGCCATTTCCGCCGGTATCATGGACACGCCCGTGGAGTTCCGTACCCACGGCGGCCGTCCTGCCGACATTGTCTCCGGCAAGACTCCCATCGACGTGGCCTTCATCGCCGCTCCCACCGCCGACACCATGGGCAACTGCACCGGTAAGATCGGCAAGTCTGCCTGCGGCTCTCTGGGCTATGCCTACGCCGATGCCATGTACGCCAAGAAGGTGGTTGTCATCACCGACAACCTGGTTCCCTATCCTCTGACCGAACGTTCCATCGACGAAACCTACATTGATTATGTGGTTCCCGTGGAAGCCATCGGCGATCCCGCCGGTATCGTTTCCGGCACCACCAAGATCACCCGTGACCCCGTGGGACTGGTGATGGCTGAGACCGCTGCCAAGGTCATCCAGGCCTCCGGCCTGTTGAAGGACGGTTTCTCCTTCCAGACCGGCGCCGGCGGCGCTACCCTGGCTGCTGCCAAGTATCTGAAGGACATCATGCTGAAGGACAACATCAAGGGTTCCTTCGGTCTGGGCGGTATCACCGGCTACATGGTGGATATGCTCAACGCCGGCTGCTTCCAGAAGTTGCTGGACGTCCAGTGCTTCGATCTGAAGGCCGTCGAGTCCATCCGCACCAACCCCAACCACAGCGAAGTTTCTGCCATGCACTATGCTTCCCCCAACGCCAAGAGCGCTGCCGTGGACAGCCTGGACGTGGTTCTGCTGGGCGCTACCGAGGTTGACCTGAACTTCAACGTCAACGTCCATACCGACTCCAACGGCTCCATCATGGGCGGTTCCGGTGGTCACAGCGATACCGCTGCAGGCGCCAAGCTGGCTATGATCATCGCCCCCCTGTCCCGCGCCCGTCTGCCCATCGTCACCGATAAGGTGCAGTGCATCTCCACCCCCGGCAAGACCATCGACGTTCTGGTGACCCAGCGCGGCGTGGCCGTCAACCCCAACCAGGCCGAGCTGAAGCGTGCCCTGCAGGCCGCCAAGCTGCCCGTCTGTGACATGGAAGAGCTGAAGGCCCGTGCCGAAGCCATCTGCGGCGCTCCCAAGGCTGTCCGCCACGGCAACAAGGTGGTGGCCAACGTCATCTATCGTGACGGCACCGTCATCGACCAGCTGTACAACGTCGAGTAATTAGGAGGACACACACATGAGAGAACTGGATGCTGCCCGCATCACCGAAGTGGTTGCCCGCCTTTGTGTGGAGGCCAACCGCCATCTGCCCCAGGATGTGAAGAACTGCATCTCCTGCGCCCGTGAAAAGGAGCAGTGGGCTCCCGCACAGGAGATCCTGGATCGCATTAAGGAAAACTACGAGATCGCCGACCGTGACGAAATGGCCATCTGCCAGGACACCGGTATGGCCTGCGTCTTCCTGGAGATCGGCCAGGATGTGCACATCAACGGCAACATTGCCGACGCTGTCAATGCCGGCGTCAAGAAGGGCTACGGCGAGGGCTTCCTGCGCAAGTCCGTCGTTCGTGATCCCCTGGATCGCGTCAACACCGGCGACAACACCCCCGCCATGCTGTATACCGACATCGTTCCCGGTGATCAGGTGAAGGTCACCGTGGCTCCCAAGGGCTTCGGTTCCGAGAACATGAGCCAGCTGAAGATGCTCAAGCCCTCTGACGGCCTGCAGGGCGTCAAGGACTTCGTCATCAAGGTGGTGGAAGAGGCCGGCCCCAACCCCTGTCCTCCCATCGTGGTGGGTGTGGGCGTGGGCGGTACCTTTGACAAGGCCGCTCTGCTGGCTAAGAAGGCCATCATCCGCTCTGCCGAGGAGCGCAATGCCAACCCCTTCTACGCCGAGCTGGAAGCCGAACTGCTGGAGAAGATCAATGCTCTGGGCATTGGCCCTCAGGGCTTCGGCGGCAAGACCACCGCTCTGGCTGTCAACATCGAGTATCTGCCCACCCATATCGCCGGTCTGCCCGTGGCCGTCAACCTGAACTGCCACGTGACCCGTCATAAATCGGAGGTGCTGTAAGATGGCAATCAAAGTTACCACTCCCCTGTCCCGCGAGGATGCCCGCAAGCTGAAGAGCGGCGACAGCGTTCTGCTGTCCGGCGTGATCTATACCGCCCGTGATGCCGCCCACAAGCGCCTGTGCGAACTGGTTGCCGAGGGCAAGGAGCTGCCTCTGGACGTGAAGGACGCCGTCATCTATTTTGTCGGCCCCACCCCCGCCAAGCCCGGTCAGGCCATCGGCTCTGCCGGCCCCACCACCGCCTATCGTATGGACGCCTACTCCCCCACCCTGATCCGTGAAGGCCTCACCGGCATGATCGGCAAGGGCAAGCGCGGCCCCGAGGTCATCGAGGCCATGAAGGAGTGTGGCTGTGTGTATTTCGGCGCCATTGGCGGCGCCGGTGCCCTGCTGTCCAGCTGTGTCAAGAAAGCCGAGATCATTGCTTATGAGGATCTGGGCGCCGAGGCTATCCGCCGTCTGGAGATCGAAGATCTGCCCGTCACCGTCATCATCGACGCCGAGGGCAACAACCTGTACGAGACCGGCCGGAAGGCTTATCTGGAGACCGTGAAGTAAAAATTTCAAAAGAAAAGAGCGGCTTAGCCGCTCTTTTTTATTTAGCTGTTTTTTCTCAAATACAATGCCAGTTCCAGCTGCAGCCGGTCATCCGGATCATTCAGATCCACACCACATAGCTCCTCGATGGTTCGCAGCCTGTAAGCGATGGTGTTATAGTGGACAAAAAGCGCTTTTGCCATGCTCCTCTGGTTTCCCTGCAAAGCAAAATAAGCCTCCAGTGTCCGCAGCAGATCCGCGTGGTAAGGATCGTCACGGGTAATCAGGCTCTGGAGGGTGTCCTGAACAAAGTGCTTTATCTCTCTTTGCGTATCCTCTGCATAGAGCAGCCGCAAAACTCCCAGTTCATCAAACCTGCAAAAACCGCCGTGTTTCCCCGCCATCCGCGCTGCCAAGCGGCTTTCCCAGTCGCACCGCCGCAAGCCTGTGATCCCCCGATGCGTTTGGCTGAGTCCTGCCGCGATTCCTCCCGCCTGCCCGCGCAGAAGCCGCTCCAATCCTTGTGGCAAAGCTGTCAGATCCGAGCCTTCCACCAGAAACAAGCACGCCTCTTCCTGCTGCAACATATGAAATAGATATTTTTCCTGCTGCAAGAAGCCCTTGATCTGCTGTAAAAGCACATTTTGATACAAAAGTTCCCTGCTTTGGATACCCTGTGGCTCCGCCAAGCCGCAGTACAGCAGCAAGTGCTGTTGGATAAGATCCAGCCCAAAAGTTTTTCCCCGTTGCTGCTCCCGTTGCTCGTCCCGGATAGGATCCATCAGCAAATGGGTCAGAAATTCACGAAAGCCCCGGCTCTCGCTTTCATAGACCGACCGTGTCTGCAAGATCTCCAGAGGGATCAACTGCAGGATCGGCGCCAGTATTTCTTCCTCAGCAGCCACCTGCTGACCGCTAAGGTATAGCATGCCCGCTAACTGCCCATCAGCCCTCAGCTCATGTGCCACTGCATCGGCTGGGGGACGATCCCGCCTTTCCTGCTCCGGGTAATCCGGCGACAGACAGCTTGCCAGCCGGTGATTGATCCGGTCGACCACCCAAACGCTGCAGCCTGTGATCGAAGCTACGGTGCCTGCAAGTTCTTCCAACGAAGCACGTTTGGTCAGTGCGCTCACCAACATCCGGTTGACCGACAGGCTGTTTTCCAGCTGAGCGGTTCTCCGCTTCAACAGTTCGTCGGTGATAGCCTTTGTGATGTCGGCAAACCGCGCCTCTTCCGGCAATTCGATCAGCGGAAAGCTCCGTTCTTCCGCACAGTCGATCATGTATTTTGGTAGTTCTCCCAAAAAACGGCCAGGCTTGATGCATACCCCAGCCAACCCATGTGCCTCTAACTGGGGAATAAACTGCTCCAATGCCACCGGATCTTCGTAAAGCGCGTAGCAGGTACAAAGCATCACTTCTCCTGCGGCCAGCCAATGGTAATAGTCCGGCACCTCAGAGACATTCACTCCGGTGACACGTTTCTGCAAGCCAGCCCTGCCCGCCGCAATACGGCATCCCTGGAACGCCGGCAGACGTAGGACTTCCTCCATGGTCAAGTAAAGTTCCATAAAACCACCCTATTGTTATTTTATCATAATCATATATCTTCTTTTTGTAGATTGTCAACATTGTTTTTCATCCAGCGGTCCTCTATACTGAATACAGATCAGGCGGGTACCAGCCGATCCAATCCAAAAGGAGGGCTTTCCATGTTGAAGCAGAGGATTCGTATCCATTTCCCCCCTCGGCAGACCTCGCCGGTATCCACCAATGTTCAGCGTGCCACAGAGGCACGACCCGTGCGTAATTTCCATTATTACGGCTGATCAAGCAGACACACTTTTTGAACATAGGGGAGGGAGTCGCTGCATATTGCAGCGGCTCCCTCCCTTATGTTTTTCGCACTTTCCTCTCCCGTTTTCTGGAGAATTCCGCTTTTTGGGATTGTATACAAGTATATTTTTATGCAATCATTTTTTCATTCAAAAATTCCCTGACTTTGGCAAAAAGATCGGCAAATCCCGTCGTTTTTTGGTGACTTTACTCTTGACGGATGATGCGGTTGCGGCTATAGTATAGGTATGTATGATTTAAGCTGATAACTATGTCCAAACATAGCTCAGCAACCAAAAAATGATTGAGGTGCAACATGGAAAAAAAGAAACTGGTAATCGGCGTTATCGGCGCCGACGTCCACGCAGTGGGCATCCAGATCCTGAACCATGCCTTTACTGACGCCGGATTCGATGTTACCAATCTGGGTGTCATGGTGTCTCAGGAGGAGTATATCGCCGCTGCCATCGAAACCAAGGCCGATGCGATCATCATCTCTTCTCTGTATGGTCAGGGCGAGCTGGACTGCCGCGGTATGCGTGAGAAGTGCGACGAGGCCGGCCTGAAGGGCATCCTGCTCTACTGCGGCGGCAACATCGTCATCGGTAAGCAGGACTTCGTGGAAGTCGAAAAGCGTTTCAAGGCCATGGGCTTTGACCGCGCCTTCGGCCCCGGCACCGCTCCCGAGACCACGATCGCCGCTCTGAAGGAAGACCTGAAGATCGAGGGCTAAGCAAATGCGCCCCGTATTGTTGATCGACTTCGGCAGCACTTATACCAAGGTGACCGCCGTTGATACCGAAAGTGAGACTCTGCTGGGCACTGCCGCTTCCTTTACCACCATCCAGACCGACATCAACGACGGTCTGAACAACGCACTGGCTCTGTTGGAGGAAAAGACCGGCAAGCTGGACTTCGTAGCCCGCTATGCCTGTTCTTCCGCTGCCGGCGGCCTTCGTATGATCGCCTCCGGTCTGGTGCCTGAATTGACTGCCGAGGCAGCCAAGCAGGCCGCGCTGGGCGCCGGTGCAAAAATCGCCAAGATCTATTCTTATGACCTGACCGAAGACGACGTGGAGGAGATCGACAGCTTAAAGCCCGACATCTTCCTGCTGGTCGGCGGCACCGACGGCGGCAACACCGCCACCATTTTGAACAATGCCAAAATGGTCGCCACCTGCAAGACCGACTTCCCCGTGGTCATCGCCGGCAACCGCAGCGCTGCCCGTCAGTGCCAGCGGTATCTGGAGGGTCGTGAGACCTTTGTCTGCGAAAATGTTATGCCCAAGTTCGGACAGCTGAACATCGAACCCGCCCAGTCCCAGATCCGGGAACTGTTTCTCCGGCGCATCATTCAGGCCAAAGGCCTGTCCCGCGCCAGCGAGCTGATCTCCGGTATCATGATGCCCACCCCTTCTGCCATGATGCGTGCTATGCAGCTGCTGGCTGAGGGTACGGCTGAGGAGCAGGGCATCGGTGATCTGCTGGCACTGGATGTGGGCGGCGCCACCACCGACGTGTATTCCATTGCCGACGGCATGCCCCAGGACGCCCAGACGGTGTATAAAGGTCTGCCCGAGCCTTATGTGAAGCGCACGGTGGAAGGCGACATCGGCATGCGCTACAGCATCCACGGCATCGTGGACGCTGCGGGCATCGATCGGATCGCAAAAATCTCCGGTATCGAGGCCGAAAAGGCCCAGGCCATGGTGGATCACCTGTCGGAGCACACCGACGAGGTGCCTACCAATGAGGAGTGGGAGCGTCTGGACTTTGCTCTGGCAGCCATGGCCTGTGAGACGGCGGCCCGCCGCCACTCCGGCTCTACCGAGGAAGCCTATACCATGGCCGGTAAGGTATTCGTCCAGACCGGCAAGGATCTGCGCCCCGTGCGCCAGATCATCGTCACCGGCGGCAGCTTGATCCATACCAAGCGTACCGGCGAGATCGCATCCCACGCGCTTTTCGACCCCGCGGAGCCCATGTCCCTGCGCCCCATGAAGGCTCAGGTGCTGGTCGACCGCAGCTATATCCTTGCAGCCATGGGCCTGCTGGCCGAATATGAGCCTCTGGTCGCGCTGCACATCATGAAAAAGGAGCTGATTCCTGATGGATATCAAGAATAAAAAGATTTCCGAGGGCGAATTTCACGCGCTGCGAAATGAAATTCTGACCCAGTGGCCCATCGGTAAGGATGTCAACCTGCAGGAAGCCATCGATTACCACAAGGCTATGCCCGAATACCGCGACTTCTCCAAGAAGCTGATCAACGCCAAGAACAATGGCGATACCCTGATCCAGCCCCGCGCCGGTGTTGCTCTGGTCAACGAGCACATCGAGCTGCTGACCTACCTGCAGGACAAGGGCGAAGCTGACCTGCTGCCCACCACCATCGACTCCTACACCCGTCAGAACCGCTACGCCGAAGGCGAAGTCGGTATCCAGGAGTCCATCAAGGCCGGTCGTTCCATGCTGAACGGCTTCCCCGCTGTCAACCATGGTGTTGCTGCCTGCCGTCGTGTTGTTGAGTCCCTGCACACTCCCGTTCAGGTTCGTCACGGCACTCCCGACGCCCGTCTGCTGACCGAAATCACCTACGCCGGTGGTTTCACCTCTTACGAGGGCGGCGGTATTTCCTACAACCTGCCCTACGCTAAGAACGTTCCCATGGAGAAGACCATCCGTGACTGGCAGTACGTCGACCGTCTGACCGGTCTGTACGAGGAAGCCGGCGTCTCCATCAACCGTGAGCCCTACGGCCCCCTGACCGGCACTCTGGTGCCCGCCTGCGTGTCTCACGCTGTCGCTATCATCGAGGCTCTGCTGGCTGCTGAGCAGGGCGTCAAGAACATCACCGTCGGCTACGGCCAGTGCGGTAACCTGGTTCAGGACGTCGCCGCTATCCGCACCCTGGAAGAGCTGACCGATGAGTATCTGAAGAAGAACGGCTACGATGACGTTGTTGTCACCACCGTTTTCCATCAGTGGATGGGCGGCTTCCCCGCCGACGAGGCCAAGGCCTTCGGCGTTATCTCCTGGGGTTCCGCTACCGCTGCTCTGAGCAAGGCCACCAAGGTTATCGTCAAGACTCCTCACGAGGCCGCCGGTATCCCCACCATGGAAGCCAACGCCCAGGGTCTGCGCGCCACCAAGCAGGTCATCTCCATGCTGCATGACCAGGTCTGCACCGCTGCCAACCTGGAAGAGGAGAAGGAAGTCATCCGTCAGGAGACCCGCTGCATCGTGGACAAGTGCTTCGAGCTGGGTCAGGGCGACATCGCCGTCGGCGCTGTCCGTGCCGTTCAGGCCGGTGTCCTGGATATCCCCTTCGCTCCCTCCCGCTTCAACGCCGGCAAGATGCTGCCCGCTCGTGACAACGACGGCGCCATCCGTATCCTGGAAGTTGGCAACCTGCCCTTCACCAAGGAACTGATCGACTTCCATCGCGAGAAGATCGAGAAGCGTGGCCAGGCCGAAGGCCGTAAGCCCCAGTTCCAGATGGTCATCGACGACGTCTACGCCATCTCCAAGGGCCGTCTGGTTGGCCGCCCCAAGAAGTAATTTCTGCTTCTGCACCAATCGTTTTCCGGGGGAAAGCGGGCACCGTCCCGCTTTCCCCTTAAATTTAATCATTCATTGAAAGGATGTAGATTCCAATGAAAATCGTAGATCTGGTTTGCTCTGCCGGCCGTACCGGCTTCTATTTCGATGACCAGCGCGCCATTAAGGGCGGCGCCGGCCACGACGGCATCTTCTATGTTGGCGCTCCCGTGACCGAGGGCTTCACCGCTGTCCGTCAGGCCGGTGAGTCCATCTCCGTCATGCTGGTTCTGGAAGACGGTCAGGTCGCTTACGGCGACTGCGCCGCTGTCCAGTACTCCGGTGCCGGCGGCCGTGATCCCCTGTTCCTGGCTAAGGACTTTATCCCCCTGATCGAAGAGCACATCAAGCCCCAGCTGGTGGGCAAGGAAGCCGATGACTTCCGCGGCCTGTGCGCCATGATGGAAGCTATCCAGGTTGACGGCAAGCGTCTGCACACCGCCATCCGCTACGGCGTTTCCCAGGCCATCCTGGATGCCGTTGCCAAGGCTACCGGCCGCATGATGTGCGAAGTCGTCGCTGACGAGTACGGCTGCACCGTTTCCGACAAGCCCATCGCTATCTTTACCCAGTCCGGTGACGATCGTTACAACAACGCCGACAAGATGATCATCAAGGGTGCTCAGGTTCTGCCCCACGCCCTGATCAACAACGTCGAAGAGAAGCTGGGTAAGAACGGCGAGAAGCTGGCTGAGTATGTTGCTTGGCTGCGTGACCGTATCCTGTCCATGCGTCTGGACGAGTCCTACAACCCCGTCATCCACATCGACGTGTACGGCACCATCGGCGCTGCCATGGGCAACCATGAGTACAAGAAGATGGCCGACTACATCGAGGAGCTGGGCAAGATTGCCAAGCCCCTGCACCTGCGCATCGAAGGCCCCATGGACTGCGACTCCACCCGTGAGGAGCAGATCGAGGCTCTGTCCGCTCTGACCGCTGAGCTGGATGCCCGCGGCTGCGACGTCGAGCTGGT
>JAGAVA010000139.1 GCA_017620505.1 Clostridia bacterium | reverse complement strand
GCTCGATGCCGGCGGCGCGGATCTGTGCCACCGCCTGCTCAAACTTGCCGTAGGCCACGGGGGTCTGGGGATCGTCGGTATAGGTGGCGTTGACAAAGTGGGTGAACACGCCTGCGATGCACAGGTTGGGCAGGGTCTTGAGGAAGGCCAGCAGCTCCTCCAGCGGCTGACCGTGACGGACGCCGATGCGGTTCATGCCGGTGTCGATCTTCAGCTGCACCCGGGCAATTTTGCCCTGCTTTTTGGCCTCGTCGTTGATCCACTGGGCGTTTTCCCGGTTAAAGACGGGCAGCAGCAGCTCGTTTTCCACGGCGTAGGGAACGGCGTGGAGGGGTGCGGGGCCCAGCAGCATAATGTCGGCCTGACGGAAGCCGCCCTGCCGCAATTGCACGCCCTCGGAGGTCTGTGCCACCGCCATGACCTCGCAGCCCATGGTGTTCACCAGAAAGTCGGCCATGGGGATCAGACCGATGCCGTAGGCGTTGGCCTTGAGCACGGGGATCACGCCCCGCTTGCCTGCGGCGGCCTGCACCTTGCGGAAGCTCTCCTTCATCTTGCCAAAGTCCACTTCCAGATAGGAATTATACATACCGATATCCATATTGATCGCTCCTTGGAGATTATTTCAAATCATACAAGGACAGAATACGCTATTTTCGGCGGTTTTGCAACCAAAAAAACTTGAAAGCAGCAAATGTCGGGTATATAATAAGTATTTAGAAAACTAAGATACGAAAGGGAGTATCACTAATGTATAAAGAAGCCATTCGTCCCGTCTGGGCCGAGATCAACCTGTCCAATCTGGATTATAACATCAAGAACATCATGAAGAAGGCCGAAGGCCGTGACATCATCGGCGTCATCAAGGCCGACGGTTACGGCCACGGCTCTGTTGCCTGCGCGCAGGTCCTGCGCGAGAACGGCTGCAAGATCTTTGCCGTTGCCACCCTGCAGGAGGTCATCACCCTGCGCGAGGCCGGCGCCACCGAGGAGATCATCTGCCTGGGCCTGACCCCCGATATGTACGCCGATATCATCGTCAAGTATGACATCACCGCCGTCACCATGAGCGAGAGCAACGTGAAGGCCATTTCCGACGAGGCCGTCAAGGCCGGCAAGACCGTCAACGTGCTGATCGCCGTGGACACCGGTATGGGCCGTATCGGCTATCAGGCCGAGGAAGTGGATCTGGCTGCCAAGGAGATCGCCGCCATGCAGAAGATGCCCGGCATCAAGGTCAAGGGCATTTTCTCCCATATGTCTTCTGCCGACTGCATCGACAAGGCCTACGCCGCCTTCCAGGAGATGCGCTTCAACAACTTCTACGAGGGTCTGAAGGCCCACGGCGTGGAGATCGGCTTCCGCACCTTCGCCAACTCTGCATCCATCATGGAGATTCCCTCTGTCTATCACAACGCCGTCCGTCCCGGCATCATCCTGTACGGCTGCTATCCCTCTGACGAGATGCGCCGGGAGGAGCTGGACATCAAGCCCGTCATGTCCATCAAGGCCAACATCGTCCATCTGAAGGAGGTAGGCCCCGGCTTTTCCGTGGGTTACGGCCGCCGCTATGTGAGCCAGAAGCCCGCCAAGATCGCTACCATCGCTCTGGGCTATGCTGACGGTTATCCCCGTCCCTACTCCTCCCAGGCCAAGGTCATCGTCAACGGCGTTCTGTGCCCCATCGCCGGCAACATCTGCATGGATCAGTGCATGATCGACGTGACCAATGTGCCCGACGTCAAGCTGGGTGACGAAGTCATCGTCATGGGCTCCGACGGCGTCAACAGCGTCACCGCCGACGATATCGCCCATGCCACCGGCACCATCAACTACGAGATCACCTGCGCCTTTGGTCAGCGTCTGCCCAAGGTCTACGTGAAGTAAGAAAAGGCCCCGGCAAGCGAAATACTGCATTTTTTGACAATCTCAAAAAGTTCCGGATTTTTCCGGAACTTTTTTTGTTTTCGGCAGTCTATAATAGTGAAAGAAGAAAAATTGCAAACTGCTGAAAAGGAGGCTGTGACCATGATCCGACAGACGATGGAGTGGACGACTTTTTGTACCGAAGAACAGTGCAGTGCCTGTGCGCGCCGCAGTGACCCTGCCTGGCGGGAGCAGGTGATGGCCATGACCGGTGCCGTGACCTTTTTGCTGTGCGGCATGGGTGTGATTTTGCTGGAGGGCAGTCTGCTGACTGCCGTGGTGACCGGCCTTTTGACCGGCGGGGGAGCGCTGGCACTGGCGGCAAAGCTGACCAAGCGTCGGCTGAAGACCTGCGGAGACCTTTGACAGTAATTCTTAAGATTCTTAAATTTTTCCAAAAGCCCCTTTCTGGCCTGCTGCGGCATAGACAAGGGGCTTACTTTTTTGGTATACTGTTACCAAAGAAAGGAGGAAGCACATGATTCCTGTTTATATTTTCTGGCTTGGCCTGGCGATTCTCTTCGGCATCGTGGAAGCAGCCACTCTGGGCCTGACCTCCATCTGGTTCGCGCTGGGTTCGCTGGCAGCCATGATCGCCGCTCTGTG
>JAGAVA010000016.1 GCA_017620505.1 Clostridia bacterium | reverse complement strand
GTGAGAGTACATATGCGCGGGAGGATTTTCGGTGTCTGCCATAAGAGGATGTTCCTCTACAAATTCCGCCCATGTCTGGGGCTCCTTCAGTTCTGCCGTCCAGCCCTGACGGATGACCACGGCAGCAGCGGTGGCCGTCACTCCCATCAGACAGGCGGCGATCAGCGCCACTGCTACGACCCGGGGGCGAATAGATCTCTTTTCCGCCTGGAAATCGGCGGCTTCTGCAATATACTTGTCTTTCATTTGTTCCAGCACCTCATTTACATAATCTTTCATACCATGTAACCCTCCTGTGTCAGATAGTCCCGCAGCCGCAGCTTCATACGCCGCAGCCGGGCCGAGGCAGTATTTTCCCGGAGACCAACCCGCGATGCCGCATCCTTTACGCTGTCACCGAACCAGTACCGCCGTACGAACAGCACCCGATCGGTTTCCTTCAGACCTTCCAGCCATGCGTCTACAGCCTGAGCCAAAGCGTTTGCATCCCACTGCTCCTCGGCCGAAGGAACGGGGAGCACCTCCGCCAACTCTTCCAGTGGCAGCAATGCGCGGCTGTCCCGCTTTTGAGCGGTTTTTTTCCGAAGCCTTTTCAGCGCCAGATTACGGGCAATGCGGCAGACATAGGCCGTCAGGAGCGCGGGATTCTCCGGTGGGATGGTGTTCCAAAGCGCCAGCAACGTGTCACTGACACATTCCTCAGCCTCCCGGTCATCGTCTAAAATATTGCCGCACAACTGCTGCAGCAGCCGTCCGTATTTGACATTGGCCTGTGCGATAGCCTGCTCCGACCGCTGCCAAAACAGTGCCACGATCTCTCGCTCCTCCACGACGGATCCCTCCTTTCGCCTTCAACTATTGACTACCCAAAAGGTGGTCAAATCTGACAACGTACAGCAAAAAAGCCGCCCGAAGGCGGCTTTACTATGCCAGTTATCGACTTAAAAAATACAGTGCTGCCAATGCGATCAGCGCCAGTACAACCTGAATGAGCAGGCTTCCGGATTCACCGGCTCCCGGATTGGCCTCCCGTTCCTTCATTTCGTCTTCGGCATTTGCCAGCTTCCGATTGTTCCATTGGGACAGGAATGACGAATAAAATCTCATGTGCACTCTTCCTTTCATCGGTCACGCTTACTGGAACCAGGCCATCAGCTTCACACCCCAGATTCCGTCAGAATGAATCAGAAGATAGTTGTCCCCCTGGGCATTTTGCACCAGCCAGCTGTTTTCCTGCAGCGCGGGCAGATTCTGGTGGTCGATGTGCAGACTCAGTTCGGTAATGACGAACACGTCCATCCGGCTGGCCTTTTCGGCGTAATACCATTCTTGCCACAGGCGGTCGGCCTCGGCCTGCTTATGTTCCTCCCAGTTTTGAATAACGCAGCCTTCACCCAGCAGTATCTGGACAGCGCTTTGCGCATCGGCAGCAGCGGTGGTGCTCCAGTGCTCCTCCTGCTGCAGCAGCGTCTGTGGATCGGACAGCTGGTCATAAAGGACATAGCGGGGCTTGTATTCCTCCATCAAATCAAAGACATAGGTGTTAAAATCAGCCCGCAGATCTGCTTCGCTTTCGGGGCCAAAGGTAAAATATCGCCAGCCGATAAAGGCGATAAACAACACGCCCACAGCCGCAAAGACCGCAAAAGCCGTATGTTTTTTGGTCCAAACCAACCGACGCTTTTGCCACTGGCTATCCCAGACAGATGCATCATTGCTCTTCTGCTTTTTCATATCGGCTCCTTTCCCCTTATTTGAAATCCTCCAGCGATTTCAATGCCCAGGTGCCATTGTGATTCACAAGGATATAGGTGAAGTCACGGTTGTCGATCACCAGCCAGCTGCTGTCGGTAAGTCCGATCAACGCTTTGTCGTCAATGAGCCGCTCGATCTCCCGCTGGATGTAATTGTCAGAGCTGATGTCCTCGGTACCGTAGTACCACTCTCCCCACAGGCGCTCACACTCAGCCTCCACCAGATCGGTCCAGGAGCGCACAAGATAACCGCTTCCGATCAGATTGACAGCGGCTTCACTGGGATCGTCGGTATTCTTGCTGCATACCATCCAGCCATCTTCAAAAGACAGGGTTTCCAGCGTGGACAATTGGTCATAGAGGTAATATTCCGTCCGTCTCGCTGCCATCTGCTCGGCGGTGAACTGGTAGAAAAAGTCCTTTTTCTCCTGTTCGGTGGAGTCGCCAAACAGCGGCCGAAGCACCATAAACAGCAGCAGGAGCACGCCGATGAGCATGGCGAGGTGCGCCGCGATTCGGCTGCCGTGATCCTTTGCGGATTGTTCCCGATCCGCTTCCCGCAGCTTCATGTCGGAGGAGGCCACTTCCATCCGCATCACATCCCGGGCAAAACGGTTAAAGTTATTTCCCATAAAGGCCATGGTCGTTCCTCCTTTTCAAATCTGTTTTCTTAAAATCCCCGCACCACCAGATTCAGTGCCAGCAGTGCCAGTGCCAACACCACAAGATGCACCAGCAGCTTGGGTCTGGCATTTTCCCGCGCCTTATCGGGGTCGGTTTCCCACATTTTATTTTCCAGAGAGGTGTTTTCCACTTGCATCCGAGCCTGATCGTTATTGTTCCAGTTATTCATACCAAAGCTCATAAATCTCCCTCCGTTCTATTTCTTTGATTTCAGTATATCAGTTTTGTATGCTTAGCGCAAGTTTTCTTAAGAATTCTTCAGAATTTAAATCATTTTGCACAAAGAAAGAGGGACGCTAAAGCGCCCCCTTTGCCTCTTTATAAAACTGCACGCACTTCCGCAAAAATTGTTCAGGCACACCAAAATGCTCGGCCAGCTCGTCCGGGCGGGTCACGCCGCTTTCCAAAAGCGCCTTCAGTTCTGCCAGCGGCACCAGCCGCCCCATGGCCCACCGATCTGCCCGCTCCTCGCACCGCCGCCGCTGACACAGACTGCTTTCCACCGTATAAAAGCTGCCGGTGAGGCAGTGACCCATTTCATGTGCCAGACAGACGGCCTCCGCCGCCGTATTTTCCAGCTTGTCCACATCCATACCGATAAAGCCATCCGGTGTGGAAATGGCGGTAATATTCCCCATGGGAAAGTAGCAGATCTGCAGACCCAGCCCGTCGGCAGTCTCGTACAGACCCTGCAGCCGGGTCATTTTTGCTCCCTCTTTTCGCTCATGGCCCGCTTGAAGCGGATGAAATCCAGCACATCCTGCTTGTCCTGCTCGCTGAGCTGGCGCACCTCGCCGAACAGGGCGAACTCGATGCCGGAAAGTTGGCTTTCCACCGGGTCGGTCTCATAGAAGTAGTTGGAGTCCACCTCCAGCAGGGTGCACAGGATGCGAACGGTGTCCGGGTCAGGACGGTTGCGGTCGGCCTCCCAGTTGCTGACGGTGTTGTGCCGGGCGCCCACCGCATCAGCCAGCTGCTTCTGGGTCATCTTCTTGCGTTTGCGTGCCTGCTTCAGCTGTGCTCCGAAAGACATGACACCATCCTCCTTCTTTCGCCCCTCTTCGGGGCGATTCGTGCTTTTTCGCACTTTCTGCTTTGATGTTACCATAATTGTGGGCAAATGTAAAGAAAAATTTTCAATATCTCGGAAGTTTTTCCCTTGACATTTCCGTAATACTGAATTATTCTGAAGACACATTTCCACCACCCCCTTGCCCCAAAGGTACATCAAGTGCTGTCCGAAAAGACGGACAGGAAGGAGGCTATATGGCACAATTTCAATTAAGTTCCGAACAGATCCCGGAGGATCTGTACTGGCTCTATGAGCTGGTGGGTATGGATCGTTTTCTCAAGATCATCGACACCGCTGGAGGAGAATTCCTCTATTTTCCCAAGCGCTCCACGCTGGAGCGCACCCTGCGCCGTCAGGCCATTGCCAAGGAATACGACGGCACCAACGTTCATCAGCTGGCGCGGAAGTACGGCCTGTCCGACCGACATATCCGCACTATTTTGCAGGAAGAGGGCATGCGCAAATCCTCCTGACAGTTTGGGCTTGACCTTCACCATTGTATCATGTATAATGAGTATGATATGATTAGTGATATGATTAGTATGATTACTGATATGATGAACAGGAGGCTTTTCTATGCTGCTCGGACATGAAAAAACATCGTTTCTCCATCTGCCCACTCCCCTGGAATACCTGCCCGGTGTTTCTGCTGAC
>JAGAVA010000138.1 GCA_017620505.1 Clostridia bacterium | reverse complement strand
GGAATCGGTGCCGTCCAGCTCCAGAGTGGCCTCGATGCGCTGGGGAGCGGCCTCACCGGCGCCTGCCTCGGGCTGAGAGGACACCTGATACAGGATGCGGCTCTCCCAGCAGATATCCAGCTGGTCGGCGCGGTACTTGCGCAGAGCGCAGGCAGAGTCGGGGCTGGTGGCGGCATCGTTGGAGATGAAGTAATCCACACCGTCGATGGTCTCATAGCCCACGATGCAGATCAGGTGACCGGAGGTGTCGTTGGCAGCGCCGTTTTCCAGATAGGGGTTGCTGCCGGAGGGAGAGCTGGCATAGCGGACAGACAGAGCCACAGAGCGGCCGGCGGCCAGCTCCTGACGGACAAAGTCCAGATCGCCGTAGTGACAGGCGGCGCTGTAGCCAAAGGAACCGGCGATGGCGGTGGTGTAGGGCCAGTTGCCGAAGCCTTCATAGATAAAGTCAAAGTTGCGCAGAGCCACTTCCTCGGGGAACAGATCCAGAGAGCTGTCGCGGTCGTTCAGCATCATGGTCATGGAAGTGGGGCTGCAGATGACAGAGCCGATGGCGCTGTCGCGGCGCATCTGGGAGTAAGCGGGGGTGTCCAGCAGCACCTTTTCAGGCAGCTCCATGTCGGGATGGGGGTAATAAACGGGGATAGCCTGACCCTCCAGGGTGTTCTTGGAGGTGGTGCTGATGTCGCGCAGGACGGGGGAATCAAAGCCCTCCTTGGCGCGCAGAACGGCCTGAACCTGGATCTTGGAAGCGGTCTCACCGTCAGAGCCACGGATGGTCAGAATGTCGGTGTCCACATAGGCACGGTCATCCTTGGTGTTGGCAGAGCCGCGCTTGATGGCGTTGCCCCACTTGCCCCAGGACATCCAGCCGGACCACTGGTCGTGCAGATCCACATAGGCACGAACCTTGATCTCCACGGAAGCGCCCTCGGGCGTATCGGAGCTCCAGCTGGCGACCATGTACTCAAAGGCAGGCACATCGATCTCTTCAGAGGTCCAGGTGCCTTCCAGCTGGCCTTCCACCAGACGGATGGCGCCGTTGCCAACCTCGGTGGTCACTTCCACATTCTCCATGGTGCCCTTGTTCCAGGCATCGGTGGAGGTAATGCGCATGAAGTTGTCCTGCAGCACGTCGCCAAAGACGTCGGCTTCCTCGGTGGCGGAAACACAGACGGTCATGCCGGCGCACAAGGCCACACACAGCAGCATGGCAATGGCGTTTTTCAGATGTTTCATGGTTTCTTTCCTCACTTTTTATGTATTATTTTTGGGAAAACAAACTTATTCGGCGGTTTCGTCGTCCACCACGCGCATCAGGCCGGCATCCATCTCCATCACGTACCAGGTGCCGCTCTGACGAGCCATGGGCAGCACGCCCACCAGATCCTGAGTGCCGCTGTCACCGGTGAGGGTCAGCTGGAAGGCCACCGGATGATAGGCCTCGATGTCCGAGCCGTAGGTGGCACGCATGGTGTTGAGGGTGGTGGCGCTGTCCTCCTGAATCTGCAGCACCTTGACAGACACCTGTACGTTGCCGCCCACCATGCTGTGGGCTTCGTTCTGCCACATAGCCAGCTGGCTGAAGTTGGTGCCGCCGGTGGTGATGTTGTCATAGTACTCCTGCTGCATGGCGGGCAGAATGGCGTCGATAATGGTATTGATACCGCCGCCTTCGGTGGTATACAGGCCTTCGTACAGCTGCTGCAGGGTAGCCCGTTCACCGCCGCGGCCGCTGGTGTTCAGCACGGCAAACAGAACGATGGCGATCACCAGCACCACAGCTGCTGCTGCCAGAAGGATCAGGTTTCTCTTTTGGTTGTTCATGGTTGTTTCTCTCTCTTTCAAGGGAATTTTACAGGCGCAGCAACAGGTCTTCGGCCGCCTTTGCACAATGGGCGGCACGGTCATCGGCCTGCTCTGCCGTTACGCCCTGCATCAGAGCGTAAATTTTGATTTTGGGTTCGGTGCCGGAGGGGCGAACAATGAGTTTTTCGCCGGTTGCAAGCCGGTATTCCAGCACATTGGAGCCCTGCAGCTCCAATTGAGTGACGGTATCGCCCCGATAGCATCTGCCGGGTTCATAATCCACCCAGCTTTCCACCGGGATACCGTCCCATTCTGTAGGAGGCTGCTGCCGCAGCTGCTCCATAATGCGGGCCATGCGGACAGATCCGTCCTCGCCGGGAAGCATGACGCTGCGGGTCACTTCACCGTAAGCGCCGTAGGTCTGCCACAGTTCTTCCAGACCATCCAGAACGGTCATGCCCCGGCTGCGGTACCATGCCGCCATCTCACACAGCAGCAGGGCGCCCACCACGCCATCTTTGTCCCGGGCGTGGTCGCCGATCATGTAGCCGTAGCTTTCCTCATAGGCCAGTACATAGCGGTACTTGCCTTCCTGTTCCAGCTGAGCCACCTTTTCGGCCATATACTTGAAGCCGGTGAAGGTGCTGAAGCTGGCACAGCCGTTTTTTTCGGCAATCACTCGGGGTAGGTCAGAGGTGACGATGGTTTTCACCAGTGCGGGATGCTCCGGCAGCAGCCCTTTTTCCCGGCCTGCCGTCAGAATGTAGTGCAGCAGCAGGGAGCCGGTGCGGTTGCCGGAAACGGGAACGTACTGGCCGTTTTTGTCCCGGACAACGATGCCCACCCGGTCAGAGTCGGGGTCGGTGCCCACCAAAAAGTCGATGTTGTGCTTTTTGGCATATTCCACTGCAAGGGCAAAGCCTGCCGGGTCTTCGGGGTTGGGGCTGATGACGGTGGGGAAGGTGCCGTCGGGCGCCATCTGTTCTTCCACAAAGACGATATGCTCCAGTCCGGCACGGCGCAGCACTTCGGGCACGATAGCGCCGCCCACACCGTGGAAGGGGGTGTAAACGATGGGGAAGGCGTCCTCTGCCAGATGCTCGGGTGCGATGGCACATTGGAGGACAGCGTTGATGTACTGCTGGTCAAAGTCTTCTTCCAGCCAGGTGAGGGGCGCCAAACTGTCGCTCTCCGGCCGGGGGGCCAGCGGATCCAGCAGCGCCATTTTTTGGGCAACTTTGTCGGCCATGTGGGTGGGCAGCTGTGCGCCGCCCTCGCCATAGACCTTGAAGCCGTTGTATTCCTTGGGATTGTGGCTGGCGGTGACGTTGATGCCCGCTGCCGCGCCAAATTGCCGGACGGCAAAGCTCAGCTGGGGCGTGGGGCGGCAGTCCCGGAACAGCCAGACGGGGATGCCCCGGCAGCGCATCACATGGGCGGCTTCTTCGGCAAAAAACCGACTGTTGATGCGGCAGTCATAGCAGATGCAGATGCCCTTTTCGGCCTGTCCGGATTCCAGAATCACCTGGGCAAAGGCATCGGTGGCCTGCCGGACGATATATTCGTTCATGCGGTTGAGACCCATGCCCATCAGACCCCGCAGACCTGCGGTGCCAAAGGACAGCGTCCGGTAAAACCGGTCACGGGCCTCTTCGTCGGACAGCGAAGCCAGTTCCTGCCGCTGACATTCGGTCAGCTGAGGGGCGTTCAGCCAGCGCTGATAAGGCTCTCGATGGGACATAAAAAGCTCCTTTCCGCAATGCATCGTTTTCAAACAATTATTATAGCACGTTCCTGCTTTGGTTTCTACCTTTTTTGCAGAGAAAGTTTGTGCGGAAAAATTCAATTTCTGTTCACGATTCCGAAACAACTTCGGGAGAAAACTATGCTATAGTAAAACTGTCAAGTACAGCAAACATGAAATTACTTCTCATTTCCCCCTTTTATCTCTTTTCCCCTATTTTTCGGCAAAAAGCCCATCCGAACGGATGGGCTTTTTGCTATGTTTTTATAAAATCAAACCTGCGGTGGCATAAATGATGGAATACAAGGCAATGGAGGGGATTTTCAGCGCCAAAAGGGTCAAAAAACGTTGCCAGCCCATAGGACTCAGACCGGCAATGAGACAGAGGGCGTCATCGGGGAAGAAGGGCAGCAGAATGGCTACTGCAAACAGCCGGTCAAACTTTTTGCCCTGCTCCAGCCAGCCCAGATATTTTTCCCGGGTGGCATCCTCCAGAAGATGGTGCACCAGCGGCTGTCCCCAGCGCTTTGCCAGCCAGAAATTCAGTGATGAACCCAAAAGGGTGCCCAGACAGTTGTAAAGCAGTCCCAGCCAGGGACCGAAGATGACCACGCCGCCCGACAGCAGCAGGCCGCCGGGAATAAAGGCCATCAGGATCTGCAGCACCTGCAGCACTACAAAGATCAGCGGTGCGCCCACCTCGTAGGAGGCAACGAAGGCCTGCAGGGTGTCCAGACTGCGGAAAAGGCCCATGCGCCATGCCTTCCAGCACAGCAAGAGAAGGACGGCAAAAAAGACAGCTGTCCCCAGCTGCATCAACCGCTGCACCCAGCGGGAGCGGGGCTTTTGAGTCATAGGAACACCTCCTTTTAGCGCTGGTTTGACTATAGCACGCAAGGTTGGGAATTCGCAAGGGATTTTGACGAGATTTAAGAAAAACTTGAGGGTGCAAAATGGAAGAAGTTGTGTTATACTATATAGTTGATAAAGTATCCTGTAAATTCAAAGGAAGTGCACGTTACTATGCTGGAATTCCAGCCTTTGACTCTGCAGCACATTGACCTGCTGCGAGGCTACTTCAAAAAGCATCCCAGCCGCATCTGCGACAGTACCATCGGCGGCACCTTTTTGTGGCGGGACTATTTCCGTACCCAGTTTGCCGAAGCCGACGGCAGTCTGTTTCTTCGTTCGGTGATGCCCGAAACCGGTGCATATATCTATGCCGTGCCCATGGAGGGCGACAAGCAGGCCGCACTTTTGCGCCTGAAGGCTCACTGTGAGACCGAGGGCCATCCGCTGGTGCTCTCCACCGTGGCAGAGGAGGAATTGCCCGACATTCTGGCTCTGTGGCCCGATGCCCGGGTGGAGACCATCCCCGAATGGGCCGATTATCTCTATCTGGCAGAGGATATCAAGGAACTGGCAGGGAAAAAATACGCGACTCAGCGTAACCATATCAGTAAATTCAACAGACTGTATTCAGATTGGCAGTTCACGCCCATTACCAAGGACAATCTGGATGCGGTGAAAGCCTTTTTTGACTGGTTTGCCGAGGTCAACGAAAAGGAGTCCGACACCTATAAGGAGGACGAGCGCAAGGCCGCCGAGGCGCTGGCCCATTTTGAAGAATACGGCTTTTTGGGCGGTGCTGTCTGGGCGGAAGACCGCATCGTTGCCATGGCGCTGGGCGAGGTGCAGGGGGACACCCTGTATGTCCACATTGAAAAGGCCGACATCCGTTATCACGGCGCTTATCAGATGATCGTCCGGGAGTTTGCCCGGTATGCCTGCACCGAAGGAGTGCAGTATATCAACCGGGAAGACGATGCCGGTGACGAAGGCCTGCGCAAGAGCAAGCTTGCCTGGCGGCCCTGTGGGTTGTTGGACAAGTATCTGGTGCATATGGATTGATAAAATCAAATTGTTGAGGTGAACAGTATGCCCATCTGGGTTGCAATCGTTTTGGGAATCGTACAGGGTATGGCGGAGTTCCTGCCCATTTCTTCTTCCGGCCATCTGACGCTGATGCAGGCCGTCCTGGATTTTGAACGATATCATGTAAATGCCGTAGCCTTTGACCTGGTGCTCCATCTGGGCACCCTGGTGGCGGTGGTCATCGCCTTCTGGAAAGATGTGTGGATGCTCATCCGCGGCTTTTTCGGCTGGGTCGGCGCAGGCTTCAAGACCGAAAACCGCCCCGAGCGGCGGCTGGTGGTGCTGATTCTCATCGCCACACTGCCGCTGGTGATCGGCGCGCTCATGGAGGGCTATGTGGAGAACGCTTTCCACAGCACCCTGTTTGTGGGCATCGCCCTGTGCTTTACCGCCGTCATGCTGTGGACAGCCAGCCGTCACAGCGGCGGCAAAAAGACCGAGGCCGACGCAAAATACGGCGATGCGGTCAAAGTGGGTCTGATGCAGCTGATCGCCCTGTTCCCCGGTGTTTCCCGCAGCGGCAGCACCATCTGCGGCGGTCTGTTTTCCGGTTTCCACAAGGATTTTGCCGTGCGGTTCGGCTTTTTGATGAGTATCCCCGCCGTCTGCGGTGCAGTGGTATTCAAACTGCCCGATCTGATGGAAAGCGGCATGGGCGGCGACTTACTGCTGCCCTGTATCGTAGGCTTTGTGACTTCCGCGCTGTTTGGCTATCTGGCCATCTTCACCGTCAAGCTGCTGGTGAAGAAAAACAGCTTCCAGTGGTTCGGCGTGTACTGCCTTGCGGTGGGCCTGCTGACCATTCTTTTGAACGTGATTTGAGGTGAGAGATTTGGCACAGACGACCAAAAACAACAATTCCAAGGCAAAAACCGCCCAGAAATCTACCGGGGCGGCAAAAAAGCCTGCCGCAAAGAAGCCTGCGGCACAAAAGGTGACCCAGAAGCAGGCCGCCGAACAGCTGGCACAGCGCCGGTGTATTCTGGCCGGTATTCTGCTGCTCATCAGCTTTGTGGGCTGTCTGAACCTGTTCCACGCCGGCGGCTTTTTGATCCGCTGGTATCGGGGTGCCTTTTATTGGCTGCTGGGCTACGGCGCCGAGATTCTGCCTGTGACCCTGATGGTGTGCGCCGTGCTGCTGGTGGTCAAGCGCCGCAAGCGGGTGCGCCTGCAGGCCGCCGCATGGGGCGTGCTGCCGCTGATTTTCGGTGCCGTGCGTCATCTGCTGGCCAATCATAAGGATTATCTTTCCGGTCTGGCCTCCTTCTGGCAGATGGGAAGAGACGGACAGGCTCTCCGCTCGGGCGGTATTCTGTCCGGCGCGCTGGCAGAGCTGTTCCGTTCGGCACTGTCCACCGTGGGTGCCGCCGTGGTGATGGTGGTGCTCTGCCTGGGCTGTGTGATGCTGGGCTGTCATCTGACTCCGGCACGAATCCGCGCCTTCTTCGGCAAAGTGAAGCCCATTTCTGAGAAGGAACTGCCCCAGGAGCCCAAGCCCGAGCCCCTGCCCCGGGAGACCCTGAACGTCAAGCGGGAGCCCAAAAAGCTGGCTCATGACCCCAAGGCCATTGATGTGGCGCTGGACGACGAGACCGTGCAGGTGCGCACACCCGACAAGCAGAAGGAAAGCCCTCTGCCGCCCCCCAACGTGCAGACTCCTGCCGAAGCTCTGCGCGGTATTTTCCATAAGGAGAAGAAGGCTGCCATTGAGGTTATGCCCGATGAGGGCGAGTTTCCCCAGCCCCAGCCCGAAGAGGAGCGTCCTCCCGTGGTGGTGGACATGACCGGCTTTATGCCCGAGGCTGACGACATTCCCGAAAACGACCCGGTGGATGATCTGCCCCCCTGGGAAGAGCCCGTTTTGGAAGCCTCTGCGGACGAGCCTGCCGCCGACGACGAAGAGCCGGTGGAGGTGCAGATCCAGAAGGCCATGGAAATGAACGAGGGTGCGCCTATCTACTTATATCCCCCCATCCGCCTGCTCAAGCCCGGCCCCGGAAAGCCTGCCGGCTCTGCCGAGGCCATCCTGCGGTGTGCCGAGCGGCTGGTGGATACCCTCCAGTCCTTTGGCGTGGAGGCCACCGTTATTGACACCACCAACGGCCCCTCGGTTACCCGTTATGAGCTGATGCTCCAGCGGGGCATCAAGTTCTCCAAGGTGGTCAATCTGGCCGATGATATTGCACTGGCGCTGGGCGCTCAGGGCATCCGTGTTTCGGCCATCCCCGATAAAAACGCTGTGGGTATCGAGGTGCCCAACGAGGTGCAGGAACTGGTCACCGCCCGGGACATCATCGGGCATCCGGTGTTCCAGAACGCCAAGAGCAAGCTGTCCTTCGCCATCGGTAAGGATATCACCGGCTCGCCGGTGGTGGGTGACATCGCCAAGATGCCCCATATGCTGATCGCCGGCACCACCGGTTCCGGTAAGTCGGTGTGCATCAACTCTATTTTGATGTCCATTCTGTATAAGGCCAGCCCCGAAGAGGTGCGGCTGATCATGGTGGACCCCAAGATGATCGAGCTGGGTGTCTACAACGGCATTCCCCATCTGCTGATCCCGGTGGTCACCGACCCCAAAAAGGCGGCCGGTGCCCTGAACTGGGCGGTCACCGAAATGATGCGCCGGTATAAGCTGTTCTCCGAGATCGGCGCACGCAATCTGGCGGCTTACAACGCCGAAGTCGCCAAGGATCCCGAAAGCGAAAACGAGCCTCTGCCCCAGGTGGTCATCGTCATCGACGAGTTGGCTGACCTGATGGCGGTGGCCCGGTCTGAGGTAGAAAACGCCATCATCCGTCTGGCACAGATGGCCCGTGCGGCCGGTATGCACCTGATCATCGCCACCCAGCGTCCTTCTGCCGATGTTATTACCGGTCTGATGAAGGATAATATCCCCTCCCGTATTGCCTTCGCCGTGGCCTCTGCCATCAACTCCCGTATCATTCTGGACCAGAGCGGTGCAGAAAAGCTGCTGGGTAAGGGCGATATGCTGTTCAATCCGCTGGGTGTCAACAAGCCCCAGCGAATTCAGGGCTGTTTCGTTTCCGACAGCGAAGTGGAAGAAGTGGTGGCCTTTGTCAAGCAGTGCGGTCAGCCTGAGTATAATCAGGAGATCATCGACCATATGGAGCGCTCGGTACAGGCCGCTGAAGAGGGCGGCTCCGGCGGCGGTGGCGGCGATGAGGATGACACCGACGATCCCGTCTTTGACGAGGCGGTGGAGATCGTGGTCTCCAGCGGACAAGCCTCGGTGTCTATGCTCCAGCGCCGTCTGAAATTGGGCTATTCCCGCGCCGCCCGTCTGGTGGATCAGATGGAGGAGCGGGGCATCGTTGGCCCCTTCGAGGGCAGTAAACCCCGGGCTGTGCTCATCACCAAGTCCGACTGGCAGGAGCGCATGGCCAGAAAACGGGATCTGTAATCAGAAAATCCCCTGTTTAGGAGGTTTCTTATGCACACACGTGAACAATTTCTGCCTGTCAACCGGGAGGATATGACCGCCCGGGGCTGGTATTATTATGATTTTCTGCTGGTCACCGGCGATGCCTATGTGGATCACCCTTCTTTTGGTACGGCGGTCATCTCCCGGACGCTGGAAAAGGCCGGCTTTCGGGTGGCCATCCTGTCTCAGCCCGACTGGCACAGCACCGAGGACTTCCTCGCCATGGGCAAGCCCCGGTACGGTGTGCTCATCAACTCGGGCAACATTGACTCCATGGTGGCTCACTATTCGGTGGCAAAGCGCCGCCGCGCCAAGGATAACTATACCCCCGGCGGTGTCCCGGGCAAGCGCCCCGACCGGGCGGTCATCGTTTACGCCAACCGTGCGAGAGAGGCCTTCCCCGGTACACCCATCGTCATTGGCGGCATCGAGGCCAGCCTGCGCCGATTTGCCCACTACGATTACTGGGATGACGCGGTGCGCCGCACCATTCTGGAGGACAGCTGTGCCGACCTGCTTTCCTACGGCATGGGCGAGCGCAGCATGACCGAGATCGCCAAGCGGCTGAAAAAGGGTATCCCTGTAAACGAGATCCGGGATATTCGCGGCACCTGCTTCCTTGCAAAAAGCCCAGAGGAATGCTGCTTTGAAAATGCCCTGACTCTGCCCTCCTTTGAGGAGGTGCGGGAGGACAAAAAGGCCTATGCCAAGTCGGCCTTTGTCCAGCAGAACGAAAACGATTTTGCCCGGGGAAGGGCGCTGATCCAGCCCACTGGCGGACGGTACCTTATCCAGAATCCCCCGGCACTGCCGCTGGAAGGCAAGGAGCTGGACGATGTGTTTGCCCTGCCCTATGCCCGGTATTATCATCCCGATTATGAAGCGCTGGGCGGCGTTGCCGCCATTGAAGAAGTGCGTTTTTCCATCATTCACAACCGTGGCTGCTTTGGTGCCTGCAACTTCTGCGCGCTGGCGCTCCATCAGGGGCGTTATATCAGCGCCCGCAGTCAGGAATCTGTCTTGCGGGAGGCCAAGTTGATCGCCGCAGACCCCGACTTCAAGGGCTACATCCACGATGTGGGCGGCCCCACCGCCAACTTTGACCATCCGGCCTGCGCCAAGCAGAAGGAGCACGGCGCCTGCGCCCACCGCCAGTGTCTGTTCCCCACTCCCTGTCCCAACCTCAACGCCGATGAGAGCGGCTATCTGGCAACCTTGCGCAAGATGCGCGCCATTCCCGGCGTGAAAAAGGTGTTTATCCGCTCGGGCATCCGCTTTGACTATATGCTGCAGGACAAAAATGGCGACTTTTTTGCCGAACTGGTGCGTTATCATGTGTCCGGTCAGCTGAAGGTGGCACCCGAGCACATCAGCCCCCGGGTGCTCCATTATATGGGCAAGCCCTTTGCCGATGTGTACGATCATTTCTGCCGGAAGTACTACGCTCTGTCGGAAAAGTACGGCAAGGAGCAGTATCTGGTGCCCTATCTCATGTCCTCCCATCCGGGCAGCGGTCTGAATGAGGCCATTGATCTGGCCTGCTATCTCCGGGAGCACAAGCTCAATCCCGAGCAGGTGCAGGATTTCTATCCCACCCCCGGCACCCTGTCCACCGCCATGTATTATACCGGTCTGGATCCCCGGGATATGAGCAAGGTCTTTGTGGCCCGCGACCCCGAGGATAAGGCCATGCAGCGGGCACTTTTGCAGTCGGGCAATCCCAAGAACCACGCTTTGGTGCGTAAGGCGCTCAAGCTGGCAAACCGGGAAGATCTGATCGGCTGGAACAAGCATTGTCTGGTGCCGCCCGAGAAGAAGCCCTATATCCCTGCCGAGGAGCGGGATCGTCGGGAGCGCAAAAAGGCGCAGAACGCCGAAAAACGCCCGGTCAAGACCGAAAAGCGGGCAGAAAAGCCTGCAAAACCGGCGAAAAAGACCGAAAAGAAGCCCGTCCGGGGCAAACGGAAATAAAAAAAGCCCCACCCGAACGGGTGGGGTATGTTTTAAAAAACTCAGGCTTTAGCAGCCGCCTTTTCCTCTTTTTTGGCGGTGAGTACATTGTGCACCACGATGGTGGCAATGACCAGTACGCTGCCGATGACCGACAGGGTACCCATGGCCTCGCCCAGGAAAATCAACGCCAGAATGGGGCTGAGCACCGGCTCGATCATGGTGATGAAGCTGGCCTGCAGCGAGGGCGTTGTACGGATGCCCTTGTCAAAGAAGATATAGCTCAGACCCAGCTG
>JAGAVA010000137.1 GCA_017620505.1 Clostridia bacterium | reverse complement strand
GCGGTCCATACCCTTTTCGATGTTGCGCTCGGTGCGGGTATCGACGGAGCTGGTGGCCTCGTCCAATACCAGAATGGGGGCCTTGCTCAGCGCCGCGCGGGCGATATTGAGCAGCTGGCGCTGGCCCTGGCTCAGGTTCGCGCCGTCGCCCTCAATGTGGGTCTGATAGCCGTTCTCCAGGCGCATGATGAAGCTGTGGGCGCTGGCGGTTTTGGCTGCGGCGATGACCTCCTCATCGGTGGCGTCCAGCCGTCCGTAGCGGATGTTTTCTTTTACGGTGCCGGAGAACAGGTGGGGATTCTGCAGCACATAACCAATGTTGGAGTGCAGCCACAGCTGGCTCCGCTCCCGGTAGTCCACGCCGTCGATGAGAATCTGACCGGCGGTGGGCTCAAAGAACCGGCAGGCCAGGTTGACCAGCGTGCTCTTGCCGGCGCCGGTCTCGCCCACGATAGCCACCGTAGTGCCCTGAGGAATGTGCAGGCTGAAGTGCTGCAGCACGTCCTCGCCGCCGTCGGGATAGCGGAAGGTCACATCCCGGAACTCGATCTCGCCCCGCAGGGGCTCCCAGTTTTCCTTTTTGGGGTGGAAGGCATCGCCGTATTTTGCCTCGATCTCGGGGCTGTCCTTCACCTGGGGCTCCTTGTCCAGCAGGTCGGTGACACGCTCGATGGAGGCCTGTAGGGAGATGAACTCGGCGATGTTTGCCGCCGTCATCTGGATGGGCTCAAAGATGCCCACCGCATAACTGGTGAAGGCCGACAGGGTGGCCAGCTCCAGCACCTGGGACAGCACCAGATGGCCGCCACGCAGCAGCACGATGGCAACCGCCATGGTGGAGAAAAACAGCACCAGCGGGATGTAAACGGCGTTGAGACGGGCGGCGCGGATGCCGGAATCCTTCATTTTGCCGGTGAGTTCCTCGAAGGCATCGCTGGACTGATCCTCCATCACCAGGGTCTTGGCGGTTTTTGCGCCGGTGATGCCCTCGTTGAAAGCGCCGGTGATGCGGGAGTTCAGCTTGCGCACCTTACGGTTCCAGTGGAGGATGCGGTTCTGGAAATAACCGGTCAAAACTGCCATCACCGGCACGATGAGAATGACCACCAGCGCCAGCTTCCAGTTGAGCAGCAGCATGGAAACAAAGCTGCCGCCCACGTAAAACAGCGCCCACAGAATGTCGGTGAAGTTCCAGGCGATCATACCGGCGATGCGGTTGGTGTCGCTCATGACCCGGGTGAGCAGGTAACCCACCGGGGTTACATTATAGAAGGAGAAGGACAGGGTCTGCAAATGATGGAACAGCTTGTCCCGGAGATCCCGGCCCAGCATCATCTCGATGCGCATGGAGTTGCGGGCAAAGGCCACAACCGACAGGCACTGGAGGAGGATCACGCCCAGATAGGTCAGAGCATAGGGCCACAGACCGGACAGGGTGTCGGGCTCGATGAAGTTTGCGATGGCAAATCGCTGGAACAGGGGCAGCACCACATCCACCAGCGCACACACGCCGTTGAACACCAGCATCCCCACGAAATCCCAGCTGTAGGTTTTCAGGAAGGGGAACAGACGCTTCCAGATCTTGATATCAAAGGATTTTGTATAATCCTGCTCGTCAAAAGCCGCCATTATTGTTCGCCTCCTTCCAGAATGAGCGCCCGGTCGTCAGAGCGCATCTGAATGTCATAAATATCCTTGTAAATACCCGGACGGGAGATCAGCTCCTGATGGGTGCCCAGATCGGACACTTTGCCGCCGTCCAACACCAGAATGCGGTCGGCCTGCATGAGGGTGGTGATCCGGTGGGAAACCAGAATGACGGTGGCCTTGTCCAGGGTTTCCCGGAGGGCGGTGCGGATCTTGGTGTCGGTTTCGGCATCCACAGCCGACAGCGAGTCGTCGAAAATCATCACCGGAGCCTGCTGCATGAGCATTCGGGCGATGGCAACACGCTGCTTCTGACCGCCCGACAGGGTCACGCCGCGCTCGCCCACCACGGTATCATAGCCGTCGGGGAAGGCGGTGATGGCATCGTCCACGCAGGCGATGGAGGCGGCCTTGCGCATTTCTTCGGGATCGGCCTTGGGGCGGGTGGCGCAGATGTTCTCGCCGATGGTCTGGGAGAACAGGAAAGGCTCCTGCAGCACCAGACCGATGCTGCGGCGCAGGGCCTCCCGTTTCATGGTGCGGATATCCACACCGCCCATGGTGATGGCGCCCTGACCGTCTTTCAAATCATACAGACGATCCAGCAGGTGTACCAGCGTGCTCTTGCCCGAGCCGGTGCCACCCAGAATGGCGAAGGTTTCGCCCTCTTTGATGGTGAAGGACACATCCTGCAGCACGTCCAGCCCCTCGTAGCCAAAGGTCACGTGGTCGAAAACGATGTCGCCGCAGACCGGGTCTACCGCGTCGGGAGCGTCCTGCTCCTCCTGTGCGTGGAGGATGTAGCCCACACGATCCAGCGACACGCCGGCCTTGGACATTTCAGACAGCACACGGCCCAACGAACGCACCGGCCAGGCCAGCGCCTCGTTGTAGGCGATAAAGGCCATAAAGGCGCCCAGAGTCATGCCGCCTTCCACCGTTTCCACGATGCCGCACAGGATGATGACCATCACCTGCAGGGAGGTCATCAGCGTGCCCGAGGCCCAGTAGACCGACAGCAGCTTGCCCAGTTTGATCCAAAGCTGGGAAAAATGATGGTTTTTGTAGTGGAATTTGTCCTCTTCGTACTTTTCACGGCCAAAAGCACGGACAACACGGACGCCGGTGAGGTTTTCCTGGGCGCAGGTGGTCAGGTCGCCCTCGGCCTCGTCCGCCGCTTTGAATCGGGTGGAGATCTTGGCATAAAACACGCCGGAGGTAATGCCCACGATGGGAATGAACAGCAGCGCCACCAGCGACAGCTTGACGTTCATGGAGAACATGATGGACAGGTACAGCCCGATCAGAAAGACGGTGCGCACCACTTCCACCATCTGGTTGCACACAAAGCTGCGGATCACATCCACGTCAGAGGTGCAGCGCTGGATGATGTCGCCGGTGGGATGGGCCTTGTGCCAGGCAAAAGTCAGGTGCTGGATGTGCCGGTACAGGTCGTCCCGGATGGCCTTGACATAGCTTTCCGAGCCTTTTGCCAGATAGAGCCGCTGGCCAAAGCTGCACACGCCCCGCAGTACGGCCACCAGCAGCACGCCCACGGCGGCGTACCACAGGGCCCGGACGGGCTGCTGCTGCAAGGCTTCCCAGCCGATCACATTCTGCACCCACAGGGGCAGGGTAGTGGCCTCCTCGCCAAGGATGGAGTCCACCGTGATCTTGATGATCTGGGGGGTCAGCGCGTTGAGTGCCATGCCCAGACAGGCGCACACCAGACCGATGACGAAATATTGCCAGCAATGCCGCAGATATCGGGTGATCAGACTGGTTTTCTGCCCACGGGACAGCTTAAAATTGGGTTCCATAGGGGAAACAACTCCTTTCGGACGGACGCAAACAAAAAGCGCCCCCTGATGTGCTCAGAGGGCGCAAAACAGACAGAGGGATGGCAGGTTATGCCACGGCTGCGGTGCACAAAATGACCTCTAAGCGATCGTTTGTAACGGAAACATTCACACGGTTATTCATTCTGTGCACCTCCTTTCTGGTATTGTTTGGTCGTCAACACCCTCAGTATAGTCTTACAGGAAAGACTTGTCAAGCCTTTCTTTTTAGGCTTTTTTCAGCGAAACGATAAAAGAACACCGGTATCCAGGCGGATACCGGTGATTTTTTTCAGATTCAGGGTCGGACAATATAGTCGGTTGTGGAACCTACCGGCGGGAGAACTGCCTCGTTCAGCAGCAGACCTACCCGACATTCGGTGTCTTCCACTGCGCCTTCCACAGCCGACAGATCGGCGGTGAAATCTGATGCGGGCAGGTACAGAATGTCAAAATACTGTGCCAGCTCGGCAACATCCTGTCCGGAGGTGCTGTCCAACAGATCGGAAGCCGCGGCTTCGGTCAGAATCAAGCCCAAAGGCACATCGACCGATTCCCGCAACTGGCGGGCCAGCTCGGTGAGGGCGCTCTGCCGGGAGGGGGTGTCGCTGTAGTCGATGAGCTCCAGCTTACCGGCGTTGGGGTAATGGAAGTTTTCCAGCACCACTTGCTCAAATCCGGCAGCCTCACAGGCTTCAATCATGGCAACCAGACATTCCAGCGTGTCCTTGCCGGCGGGGTCAAACCAGGAGATGTATTCCCGGTCCAGCCAGGTGGCGCCGCTGTTGGTGTGCAGGGCAGAGCTTCGGTAGCCGGTGCGGGGACGAATGTTGTCCCGCAGGGCGGAAATCACTGCAATCTTGGGCAGATCCGCGCCTGCCAGCTCCTCCAAAAAGGCTTCGGAATCGGCGGAAACACCATCCTTCACCAGTCCGTCGTTGATCATGGACAGCCCGTCAGGTGTTTTCACCTGAACTGCCAGCTGGGAATAGCCGCCTTGGCTGATGCGGCGCAGCACATCGGCCCGATCGGTCAAAAGCTCCTGAGGCGTGACGCGCAGTGCTGCCGTCTGGGGCAGCTCCACGGGCTGGGGTTCGGGCAGCGGAGCAGGCGGAGAAACCTCCGGCTGCTGGGGCTGCAGAGGATCGTTTGCTCCCGGTTGGGGCGCTTCGATCTCCAACTGAATGTCATCGGGATCCAACGGGGGATCTTCGGAAACATCCTCCTGCCGGGAGCCAAAGGGTAAGTGGAAGCCGTTGGAGGTGAACACCACGGCATCCTGCAGGAAAAAGAGAGCGGCCAGGCCTATCACGACCAGCAGCAGCAAGATCAAAAGTACAATTTTGATCCGGTTCCGCTTTCTGCGGCGGGAACCTCTGTAACGGTCGTAATAAGCCATAGCCGCTCTCCTTTCAAAAGTTCAGTGCGATGGGGAAACAGCGCTTAGGCCTTGACTTCCTCGGAAACGGGAGTCTCGATCTTGGGAGCGCGCAGGTTGACGATCAGCTTGCGGGGGCAAACAGTGGCGCACAGGCCGCAGTTCACGCACTTGCTGTAGTCGATCTTAGCCAGGAAGTTGGTGATGGTGATGGCTTCCTTGGGGCACTTCTTGGCGCACAGGGTGCAGCCGATACAGCCAATGTCGCAGGCGGTACGGGTGTCGGTGCCCTTCTGGGTGTTGTTGCACTTGATGAAGACCATCTGCTTGGCGGGAACCATGTCGATCAGACCCTTGGGGCAGGCAGCAGCACAGGCGCCGCAGGCCACGCACTTGTCGGTGTCCACGACGGCAACGCCGTCCACCACATGAATGGCGTCAAACTTACAGGCAGCCACGCAGGAGCCGTAGCCCAGGCAGGCGCTGGGGCAAGCCATGGGAGTGCCGGCGACCTTGTTGGCAGCGTCACAGGTCTTCAGACCATCGTAGTTGTACTTCTTCTTGGCGTTCTTGTCACCGCCGCAGCAGTAGACATGAGCGACCATCTTTTCAGCAGAACCGGCCTCAACGCCCATGATCTCAGCGATCTTGGCGTGGCACTCGGCACCGCCGACGGGGCAAGCAGTGATCTTGGCGTTGCCGGCAACGATCTCGCTGGCGCAGTTGGCGCAGCCGGCGTAGCCGCAGCCGCCGCAGTTAGCGCCGGGCAGAACAGCAACGATCTGGTCGATACGCTCATCCTGTTCCACATAGAAGATCTTAGCAGCAAAGGCCAGCACAGCGCCGAACACGCCGCCCAGGATACCCAGAACGGCAACGGCATAAATAATGTTCATCATAATCAGTGTGCCTCCTTTACCAAATCTTCATGCCGGAGAAGCCCATGAAAGCCAGAGCCAGCAGAGCAGCGGTGACCAGGGCGATGGGGAAGCCCTCGAAGGACTTGGGATACTCGGTGAAGCGCAGCTTCTCGCGGATGCTGGCGAACAGCACGATGGCGATCAGGAAGCCGATACCGCCGGTAACACCATAGACCAGGGACTCGATGAAGTTGTAGTGATTCTGAGTGTTGATCAGAACGGCACCCAGAACGGCGCAGTTGGTGGTGATCAGGGGCAGATAGATACCCAGAGCGCTGTACAGGCTGGGCATACCCTTCTTCAGGAACATTTCCACGAACTGCACCAGAGCGGCGA
This sequence comes from Clostridia bacterium, assembly GCA_017620505.1. Taxonomy (GTDB): domain Bacteria; phylum Bacillota; class Clostridia; order Oscillospirales; family Butyricicoccaceae; genus UBA4644. The sequence continues at coordinate 6,247 of JAGAVA010000137.1, read as the reverse complement.
TGACCAGGATGTAAGCCAGGGTCTGCAGATAACCCAGCTCCAGGGGCATCAGGATGAACTCATTGATGACCCAGCAGATGGCGGAAGCCAGACCCATAACGAAGATAACAGCCATACCCATACCGGCAGCGGTGTCCATCTTCTTGGAGACGCCCATGAAGGGGCAGATACCCAGGAACTGGGAGAAAATGAAGTTGTTGATCAGGATCGCGCCCAGCGTGATCTCAAGCAGTTTGGTAAAATCCATTATTTCACTGCCTCCTTCTTAGCCTTCTTTTCTTCGCTCTTGCGAAGCAGGTACTGAGTGGCAGCGATCAGAACACCCAGAGTCAGGAAGCCGCCGAAGGGCAGGGTCAGGATGCTGGCACCAAACTCAGAGGGGAAGATCTGGATACCGGCGCCGGTGCCGTCCAGGCACAGACCCTTGACGGGATCCAGCAGACCGCCGCCGAAGGAGCCGCTGCCCAGGAACTCACGGATGACGCACATGATCACCAGAACGATGGTGTAGCCGATACCCTGGAAGATACCGTCCAGAGCAGAAGCGCCGATGCCGTTCTTGGCGGCAAAGGCCTCGGCACGACCGATGATGATACAGTTAACAACGATCAGGGGGATAAACACGCCCAGAGCGGAGGACAGAGCGGGGATGAAGGCCTGCAGCACCAGGTCGACGATGGTAACGAAACCAGCGATGACGACAACGTAGATAGCGATACGGATGTCGTTGGGGATGACCTTACGCAGAGCAGAGATAACGATGTTGCAGCAGGTCAGGATGATCAGAACGGACAGACCCATACCGACACCGTTGAACAGGCTGGTGGTGATGGCCATGGTGGAGCACATACCCAGCAGCTGCACCAGAACGGGGTTCTGAAGAATCAGACCGTCTTTCAGTTGCTTTTTCACATTCATAGTGTAATACCCTCCTTAACCCACGGTCTTAACGGCATTCTGTGCGGCGGTAACACCGTTACAGATGGCGCGGGAAGTGATGGTGGCGCCGGAGATGGCTTCGATCTGACCGCCGTCCTTGGTAACGGCAGCAGAGGGGATGCCCTGGAACTGAGCACGCCAGTTCTCACCCACAGCGCTGGCAGCGCCGGCAATGGCGCCCAGACCGGGAGTTTCACCGTGGTCCAGCACGGAGATACCGGTGACAGTGCCGTCGGCGGCAACGCCGGTCAGCATGGTGATGGAGCCCTGAGAACCGGAAACGGTGCACTGGACAACCCAGCCCTTATCGCCGGCCTTCTTGATAAAGTCAACATTCTGGTCGCCGCCGGTGTATTCCACATCGGTGTACTCGTCGGCGGGCAGAACTTCGCTCATGGCGGTAGCCAGCTTTTCAGCGGCAATGGCAGCGATGCGGTCGGCAGTCACACTGTTGACCAGACCCAGGCACAGAGCCACGATGGCGCTGACAGCGAAAAGGATCACAGCGAGCTTTACGATCTTATTCATTTCGCAGCCTCCTTCTCAGCCTTGGGAGCCTTCACGGGCTTGACATAGCCAAACTTCACAGGCTGGGAGATTTTTTCGATCAGGAACACGCAGCAGTTCATGATCAGGATGGCGTAAGAAACGCCTTCGGGATAGGAACCAAAGTAACGGATCAGAACGGTCAGAACGCCGCAGCCGATACCGTAGATGATCTGGCCCTTGGGGGTGACGGGAGAGGAGGCATAGTCGGTAGCCATAAAGATGGCGCCCAGCATCAGACCGCCGGACAGCAGCTGATAAGCCATCCACTCAAAGCCGGAACCGGCCTGGGGGAAGATCAGGGTCAGCACAGCCACGGTGCCGATGAAGCACACGGGGATGCGCAGGGAGATAACACGGCGATAGAGCAGCCAGATGCCGCCAACCAGCAGAGCCAGGGCGGAAACCTCACCGATACAGCCGCCAACCATGCCCAGAGCGGCGTCAGCCATGCTCACATCGGGCAGCTTGCCTTCCTTCATGAAGGACAGGGGGGTGGCGCCGGTGACCACGTCGGCGGGAGTGCCGAACAGGGGCAGAGAGGTGCGAACCTTGCACCAGGTGGTCATGAACACGGGATAGGAAGCCATCAGGAAAGCACGGCCGCCCAGAGCGGGGTTCATGAAGTTCTTGCCGATGCCGCCGAACAGGGACTTGACGATGACGATGGCGAACAGATCGCCGATCAGCACCATCCACAGGGGAGCGGTAACGGGCAGGGTGTAAGCCAGCAGGATACCGGTAACCACAGCGGACAGGTTGCCGATGGTGCAGGGCTTCTTCAGCAGTTTGTTATAGAGCCACTCGAAAAACACAGAGCCGATGACGGACACAGCGGTGACCACCAGAGCACGGGCGCCGAACACAAAGATGGCCAGAGCCAGAGCGGGGATCAGAGCGATGATCACATCCAGCATGATCTGCCGGGTGCTGTCCTCACTGCGGATATGGGGCGAGTTGCTTACTTTGACTTGAGAAAGATCGTACATATCGTTTCGCCTCACTTCTTCTTACGCGCATCCATAACGCGCTGTTTTGCCACCAGGATGCCCTGCATCAGAGGCAGCTTGGCGGGGCACACATAGGTACAGGCGCCGCACTGGATGCAGTCCAGGGTGTTGTAATACTCCAGATCAGCAACCTCACCCTTGGAGGAGCACTGATAGATGTAGGTGGGCATCAGATGCATGGGACAGGCGCCGACGCACTTGCCGCAGCGGATGCAGGAGGGATGCTCCTCGGTGGTGCACTCGTCCTTGCAGAAGGCCAGGAAGCCGTTGGAGCCCTTCATCACAGGGATGTCCAGACGATACTGGGGCATACCCATCATGGGGCCGCCCATGATCAGCTTGTTGGGGGGCTGGACAAAGCCGCCGCAAGCGTCGATCAGGTTTTCCACGGGGGTACCGATGCGGCACTCCAGGTTCTTGGGATTGGCGATGGCGCTGCCGGACACGGTAACGATACGGCGGATGGCCGGCATACCGGTGGTGAACAGACGATAGATGGCGGCGGCGGTGTCGGTGTTGAACACAGCGCAGCCGGCGTCTGCGGGAAGCTTGCCGGAGGGAACCTCGCGGCCGGTCAGAGCCTTGATGATGTGCTTTTCAGAGCCCTGGGGGTACTTGGTGACCAGAGGATACAGCTTGACGGTGCCATCCTCGGGCAGGTACTCCTGCAGCTTGGGGAAGGCATCCTGCTTGTTCAGCTCAACGCCCAGCTTGACCTCGGGAACGCCAAAGATCTTAGCCAGCAGCTTGCCGCCGCCAACCACTTCCCAGGGGTACTCCAGCATGATGCGATGGTCAGAAGTGACATAGGGTTCGCACTCGGCACCGTTGATGATAACGGCGTCCACCTTGCCCAGACCGGAAGAGATCTTGACGGAAGTGGGGAAGGTTGCGCCGCCGTGACCGACGATACCGGCCTCGCGAACAGCGGCCACGATCTCCTCAGAGGTCATGGAATCGATGTCCAGAGGCTTGATGGAGGGATCCTTCTCGTCCTTGAAATCGTTTTCAATGACGATGCTCATGATGCTGGTGCCGAAGGAATAGGGACGGGGCTCGACAGCCACAACCGTACCGGAGACGGAGGCGTGGATGGGAGCGCAAACGGGGGCCTGAGAGTCAGCGATCTTCTGTCCCAGATAAACGTGGTCGCCTACCTTAACAAGGGGCTCGCAGGGTCGGCCGATGTGCATAGACATGGGCAGAACCACCTGAGCAGGAGCCGGTAACAGCTCGATTGCCTTGCCGGAGGTAGCACTCTTTTTATCGTCGGGATGAATACCGCCTTTGAAAGTATGTGCCATAGTCTCACCTCACTTGAATGATTAACACATCTATTATACTAATGAACGCCAAAAATCTCAATATAAAAAACGAAAAAATTGCATGATAATTTTGAAAAATGAGGAAAATTGTTGGAAAAACTGACGGAAAACAAGCGGAAAATTACAAAAAACTTTGCCGCTTTTTCAGGGGAAAGTGACGGCGTAAAATACAGCAATTTGCTGCAAAACTGGAAGAAACCGGTTGAAATAGCACAAAAAATCATGTAAACTATACAATATATGCAATAAAATGAAAAACTTGTGACAAAAATGTGAAAACTGAGGAGGATGCGCCGTGGAACACACGACGGTCAAGGAAAAAATTGCAGAAAAGGTTACACATTTCGCAAAACATATGGTATTATTCCTGAAGTGGATGCTCATCGCCGTCATCACCGGCTGTGCCGTGGGCATCATCAGCAGTCTGTTTGCCCTGCTGCTGGGCAAGGTCACCGCCCTGCGGACGGCAAACAGCTGGCTGATTTTCTGCCTGCCGCTGGCCGGTCTGCTCATCGTGTTTTTGTACCGGCGGATGTTAGGGGAGGACGGGGGCACCAATCTGGTGCTGTCCACCATCCACGCCCGGGAGGATCTGCCCTGGGTGATGGCACCGCTGATCTTTTGCGCCACCCTTTTGACCCACCTGTTCGGCGGCTCTGCCGGCCGTGAAGGGGCGGCGCTGCAGCTGGGCGGTAGTCTGGGCAATCTTTTGGGACGGTTCATGAAGATGGACGATCAGGATCGCCGGGTGGTGGTCATGTGCGGCATGAGTGCCGCCTTTGCCGCCGTCTTCGGAACCCCTATGGCAGCCGCCATCTTTGCGCTGGAGGTTGCCAGCATCGGCGTCATGTACTACGTGGGCCTGATGCCCTGCGTCTTTTCTGCCCTGATCGCTTCCCGGTTTTCTGCCAATATGGGCATCCATCCAGAGCATTTCAACATAACCTATATTCCTCAGTTCACCCTGCTGACGGCCGGCAAGACCGTCCTGCTGGCAGCGCTGTGCGCCGGTGTGGCCACCCTGCTGTGCGTGGTGCTCCACCGGGGCGGACATCTGTGCAAAAAACTGGTGAACAACCCCTATCTGCGGGTGTTGTGCGGTGGTGCCGTCATGATCGCCGTCTTTCTGATCCGGGGCGATCAGGCCTATCACGGCGCCAGCGTGGGACTCATTGAACAGGCCATGGAAGGCCACGCCGACTGGTACGCCTTCCTGCTGAAAATGGCACTGACCGCCGTCACCATCGGCTGCGGCTTCAAGGGCGGCGAGATCGTTCCCACCTTCTGCGTGGGCGCCACCTTCGGCTGCGTGATGGGGCAGCTGCTGGGGTTTTCGCCCTCTCTGTGTGCCGCCTGCGGCATGGTGGCTCTGTTCTGCGGCGCCACCAACTGTCCCATTTCCTCGCTGCTGATCTCCTTTGAGCTGTTCGGCTACGAGGGGATGCCCTTTTTCCTGATCTCGGTGGCCGTCAGCTTCCTGCTTTCGGGAACCTACGGCCTTTATCACGAGCAAACCATCGTTTATTCCAAATACAAAGCCAAGCTGGTCAATCAAAAGACCCGCGAGTGATCCCGAAAGGAGCCCGAACCCCCATGAAAATGGTGCGAACCTTCATCTCTTACTACAAGCCCCACTGGAAGCTCTTTGCCATTGATATGCTGTGTGCATTTCTGGTGGCCTGCTGCGATCTGGTCTATCCCATGATCGCCAAGGACATTATCAATGTATATGTGCCCAACCGCAGTTTAAGGCTTGTGATCGTGTGGGCGGTGGTCATGCTGCTGATCTACGTTGCAAAGTGCCTGCTGAACTTCGTGGTGCAGTACTGGGGTCACATCGTGGGCGTCCGGATGCAGGGCGATATGCGCCGGGATATGTTCAAGCATCTGCAGAAGCTGCCCTTCTCCTTCTTTGACGAGAACAAGACCGGTACCCTCATGTCCCGGATGATCAACGATCTGCAGGAGGTTTCCGAACTGGCCCACCACGGCCCGGAAAACATCTTCCTGGCAGCCGTCATGCTGATCGGTTCCTTCATCCTGCTGTCGGGCATTGATGTGTGGCTGGCGGTCATCGCTTTTTCGCTGGTGCCGCTGATGCTGCTGTTTTCCTGGCGGGCCAGAAAAATGATGCGGGACGCCTTTGCCAAGGCGCGCGTGGAGACCGGCGAGGTCAACGCCAACGTGGAGACCGCCATCGCCGGTATGCGGGTATCCCGTGCCTATACCGCCGCCGAGCACGAGGTGGACAAGTTCATGACGGCCAATGCCCGGCTGATCAAAGCCCGGGAAAAGTCCTATTACGCCATGGGCTACTTCAACTCGGGCACCGGCCTGTTCACCGATCTGATGTATCTGGTGGGTCTGGTGGCCGGCGGCCTGTTTTTCTACTTCGGACGCATCAACGGCGGCGAGTTCACCGCCTAT
>JAGAVA010000136.1 GCA_017620505.1 Clostridia bacterium | reverse complement strand
GCGCGGTTTCGCCACTTTTTCTGCGGAAAAAGCCGGCGGGTCAGGGTGTTTTTGACCATAATCACATAGATTACGGCCAAAAACCATCCTGTAGGGGCCGCTGCCCTCAGCGGCCCGTGTCCTTTGGTGGCACAAATCTGACTTTTTTAATTGAGCCACGCAATTATGAAATTGAGATACCCGGCAAAGGTTACCCAAAGCAGGTAGGGAATCTGCAGCAGCGCCGCCGTTGGGCTGACCTTTCGGAACTGCAGGATCATGTTTCCGATTGCCAGCCAAAGAGCGATCAAGATTCCAAAGGCCAGCCAATACCGTTCCAGCCGAAAGAATACCGGCGTCCATAGCACATTCAGCACCAGCTGCAATCCATATGCCCTCAGCGCACCCCGGCTGCTGCCCGGTCGTTTCCAAACCATCCATGCCGAAATGCCCATAAGTGTATACAGCACCGACCACACCACCGGGAACAGCCATCCGGGCGGTGCCAGCGGCGGTTGATTCAGCGCGGCATACCCCTCCATATTGCTGCGCCCGGTCAGCAGATAGGAAAGCCCCGCCGCTCCCCAGGCAATACCGATGCTCACCGCCAGCGGCAAATACTTTTTGATTTTAGACATGAAAACGCCCCCCTTTTCGCCTATTCTACGCGAAAAACGAGGGCGTTATGCTTTATTCCTTGGGCAGTTCGGGGGCTACCAGCGCTGTTTTGAACTCGAAATAATTCACCATACCCGGCGCCGCACCCTGCGGCTTTTTCACCCGGCGCACCAGGGTGTAGTCCACCGGCACCCGGGGCTGATTTGCCACACTGCTGAAATAGGCCGCAATGCTTGCCGCCTGCCGCAATGCTTCATCAGAAGGCTCTCTGCCCTCGGTAAACAGCACCGCATGACTGCCGGGCACATTTCGCGCGTGGAACCAAATGTCATTTTTCCCTGCACGGCGGTGGGTCAACTCGTCATTTTCCCGGTTGTTGCGACCGCACAGCACGGTAAAGCCACCCTCCACGGTAAACATACGGGGCGCATAAGTCAAGGGCTTGGGCTTGCGCTTGCCTTTTTCGGTGGGCTTGACATAGCCCGCCTGAATCAGCTCTTCCCGGATTTCCTTGATCTGGGCGGCATCCCCCGCGGCAGACAGAGTATACAACACGTTCTCCACATACTCCAGTTCCTGCTGACCCAGCTCGATCTGTCGGGTCAGTGCCTCCTCGGCACGCTTCAGACGGGTGTACTTTCCAAAGAGCTTCTGTGCATTTTCCTGTGGCGACAGCATGGGATCCAGCTCCACCTTCACCTGAGGCAATTCGGGATCAAAATAATCCACCAGCGTCACCGATTTATCCCCCGACTTGATGGCATACAGGTTGGCAGTGATCAGATCGGCGGTGCGCTTAAGCTTTTCCCGCTCCTCTGCCGTCTGCAGTTCCTGCTTCTGGCCCGCCAGTTTGCGCTCCAGACGCTTTTTCACGGTGGTCATGGTGCGCTCCATAGCGCCCGAAAGATTCTTCAGATCCTGCGCCCGGGTCTGTTCCCGGTAAAAATCGTCCAGCAGGCTGCAAAAATCGCCGTATTTCTCCCAGGTTCCCTCCATATGGGTCATTTCCATGGAGGCAAAGTCGTTCTTTCCGTTCTCCTTGCGGATATGCCAGGGCTGAGGCTGCGTTTCCCGCAGTTGCAGCAGCTGAGCACAAATTCCTGCCCCATCGCCGCCCCGATGCACCATTTCCCGTGCCATCATGGGGGACAGACCGGCCAGATGATCACACAGCCGTCCGGCATCGCCGTTTGCATCTTCACAGACCTGCCGAATGGTATCGGGCGATGCATCCCACAGGGAGGGCTTGTCCTGACGGGGCGGCAGACGGTACAGCAGACCGGGCTGCACGGCACGGGGACTGCTTTCGGGATCCACCGGATGCATGCAGGCCACGATATGCCCCTCGGGCCCCACCAGAATCAGGTTGGTCATGCGTCCCATCATCTCACAGATCAGATGCTTTTCGGCGATCACGCCCAACTCGTCCACAGCAGAAAACTTGATGTCCAGCATACGCTCGTGCTCCGGCTGGGTCACCGACAGAATCCGGCCGCCTGCCATCTGCTTGCGCAGCAGCATACACAGCATGGGGGGCGTTTCCGGATTGTCAAACTTTTCCTGGGTCAGGTGCACTCTTGCACCGTTTCCGGCGCACAGCAGCAGCCGCACGTTGCCCTCTTTGAGGGTGCGCAGATGGAGGATGATCCGATCCCGGCGGGGCATGGTTACCTTGTCCACCCGGGCATTTTCCAGCCGCCGATGCAACTCTTCCGCCAGACCTCCAATGACAAAACTGTCAAGCGCCATGGGACACCTCCTCCAATCGCTTCAAAATTTCGTCCTCTTCGGACGTATCCACCCCGGCAGACAGCTTGCCTGCCCGGGATTTTTCATATTTCTCCCGCAGCTTCCCGGCATATTCCGGGAACAGCGGGTCTGTCAGCAGTTTTTCGGTAAATAAGTACCCGTTTTCCGCACCGCAGGCATCTTTCCGGCCGCCTCTGGCCTGCAGAACCACATACAGCCGATGGCCCTCCCGGGCAAGCTGCTCCCGCTGGATGGTATAGCCATTGTCCGCCAGCCATTTGCGCAGGCGGTGACCGTTGGTCATGGGCTGAAGCACCAGCTTGTGGTCGCCTGTTGCCGTCCAGGGGGCTGCCTCCAGAATGGAGGCGATCATCTCACCACCCATACCGCAGATGGAGACGGTGTCGGCATCCTCCGGGCCAAAGGCCTCCAGCCCGGGACACAGCACAGCCCGCACCCGGTCACTTCTGCCGCAGGCAGCAATATGTGCTTTGGCGGCCTCCAGCGGGCCTGGGCGAATATCCGAAGCGGCCGCCCGCTCGGTCCCCTGTTCCACCAGATACAGACACAGATAGGCGTGGTCACAGCCCACGTCGATAACCGCTTTGCAGGGCAGGCAGAAATCCGCCGCCAATTGTAATCTGGGGGTCAGTTCCATACTGCCCCTCCTTTCCTCACATACAAATAAACCAAGGGACATCATCCCTTGGTCTACTTGATTTCATGTGTGTTTCCTGTAACCAATTCGGAAGCGGTTACAAAAAATTAGGCCTTCTTAGCCAGGTGGGCGTTGATCTTAGCCACCAGCTCGTCGGCGTTGGTGCCGTGGACCATGCAGGCCTCAGCGATGGACTCGCCGCGGGAAGCGGGGCAGCCCAGGCAGTGCATGCCGATCTCGAAGAAGTACTCGGCAGTCTCGATATCGTGATCCAGGATATCACCGATCAGAGTGTCTTTGGTAACAGAAGTCATGTTTATATCCCTCCGAAAGAAGTTTTTTCGTTAACAGAAATATTATACATCGAATAACGCAGCATTTCAACCATAAATTTCAAGCAAAAGGACACCGTATTTCTACGGTGTCCTCATTTATGCACAATGTGTCAGGAGCTTAGGCCTGCTCGCGCATCTTGGCGAAGCACTCGGAGCAGTAGACGGGGCGATCAGTCTTGGGCTCGAAGGGAACCTTGGCTTCCTTGCCGCAAGCAGCGCAGGTGGCGGTGAAGAACTCACGGGGGCCACGGGCAGCCTGCTTACGAGCGTCACGGCAGCTCTTGCAGCGCTGGGGCTCGTTCTGGAAGCCGCGCTCAGCGTAGAACTCCTGCTCGCCGGCGGTGAAAACGAATTCGTTGCCGCACTCTTTGCACACTAAAGTCTTGTCTTCGTACATGGTTGTTACCTCTCTTTTCCGCGTTGCGGTGATTGTTTTATGCGAACAGGCACGTGCCTGCTGTCGCCTTGAGACAGATAGCGGGCCAGCTTCCTTCGGATCCGAAGGATGGCATTTTCCACTGATTTTGGCGAGCGCACCAGCCGACGGCTGATCTCACTCACCGAATAGCCCGCAAGATAGGGATCCAGGACAGACGCTTCAAACGCAGAAAGAAAGCCATGCAGGGCAGCTTTGATCTCTGTTTCGGTTTCGTTTGCCAAACATTGGGTCTCCGGGTCTCCGTTCCCGGCCAGAGTCGGGTCAGGTGCGATCTGGCGCAGCGCATCTTCCTCCCGTTGTGAGAGCTTTGCGTCCCGCCGAACGGCATCAATGATCTGCCGGCGGATACACAGGGAGGCATAAGCCTCAAAGTTGTCACTGCGTGCGGGGTCATAGCTTCGGATGGCATTGAGCAGACCGATCATTCCTTCCTGATACAGGTCGTCCTGATCACCGCCCCGGAGGAAAAACTGCCGTACCACGCGGGATACCAACCGGGAATACTGGGCAGCCCGCCCCTCTTCTTCCACAGGGGTCAAACTGCGTTCCTCGGGAGTAAGTTCGCTCACGGCGGCTCCTTTCGGGCGCAAAGGTGCGCCATCCAAACTGCTGATAAAGGCAGTATATCCCTTTTGCACAGGATTTGTCAAGAGTAATGCGTATTTTTGTGAAATCTGCGTGTTTTCATGCTACTTTTTCCATCATTTTAACAATTCATCCGGATCTACCGAGTGTTCTTCCTTCACCGAGGACAAGATCAGAATGGTTCGAGTGTTCTGGACACCGGGAATGGACTTGACCAGATTGAGCAGATGCTCCAGACTCTGGGTGTTGTCGGTGACCACCCGCAGCATAAAATCAAAATCGCCGGTGATGTAGTGGCACTCCAGGATCTCCCGGTTTTCCTTCACAAAGGCGTGGAACCGGTCAATGTACTTGGGGTGCTCCAGACTGACCGACAAAAAGGCGTTCACATCCTTGCCGGCCTTGGCGCTGTTGAGGATGGTGGTATGCTTCTGGATCAGACCGGAGTTTTCCAGCTTGCGGATGCGCTCGATGACCGCCGACACCGACATATTGACCTTGTCGCTGATGACGCTGGCATTTTCGCGGGCGTTGGCTCGCAGACATTTGAGAATTTTGACATCGATCTCATCCATAGTGGTTGCCTCCGTTTTTCTTATCATACCCGCTCATTATAGTCCATCCCCCGAAAATTTTCAAGCAAAATCCGGTTTTTCTGTAATTTTTCTTTCAACAAAAAAGAAAGCACCCAAACGGGTGCTTTCGGTTGCACTTATTCAGCCTTTGCAGCGGGCTTCTTGCCGCGGCTGCGGCGACGGCGGCTGCCGCCGGACTTCTTCTGAGCGCCCTGCTGGGCAGCGGCTGCGGGAGCCATGTCTGCAGGAGCCACGATGACCTTGCGGTTGGGCTCGGTGCCCACAGAATAAGTGGTGACGCCCTCCACCTCCTGCAGGGTGGCGTGGATGGTGCGGCGCTCATGGGGATTCATGGGCTCCAGGCCAACGGGCTTGCGGTACTTGAGGGCCTTCTGGGCAGTCTTGTGTGCCAGATTGGCCAGGCTCTCCTCCCGCTTGGCGCGGTAGTTCTCGGTGTCCACGGTAACTCTCCAGCGCTCGTCCTCCTTACGGTTGGTGACGATGTTCACCAGATACTGGATGGCGTCCAGCGTATCGCCGTGATGACCGATGACGGCGTTCATGTTGTCGCCGGT
>JAGAVA010000135.1 GCA_017620505.1 Clostridia bacterium | reverse complement strand
GGTTACCGGCGCTGCAGGTAAGGTCACCTACACCTCCGGCGATCCTTCGGTCGCCTCTGTGGATGAAAACGGCAAGGTGACCATCCATAAGGCCGGCACGGTGACCATCACCGCAAGCGCTGCGGCAACTGCCGAACAGGCAGCCGGCTCCGCAAGCTGCGTGGTGGAGATCCGGAAGGCCTCTCAGAACTTGACCTTTGCCCAGAGTGCCATCACCAAGATCGAAGGCGCTGCAGCCTTTACCCAGACGGTGTCCGGCGCTGTGACCGATGTTACTTACAGCTCTGACAATACCGCTGTTGCCGAGGTTGACAGCACCACCGGCGAGGTCACCATCAAGGGCGTTGGTACTGCCACCATTACGGCTGCCGCCGCCGAGACCGACAACTACTTGTCCGCTGAAACCAGCTACGTGCTGACGGTCAATGGCAAGTTCTCCCAGTCTCTGTCCTTTGGTACATCCGAAATCGTGGTTGCGGAAGACCAGAAAACCATCGCACTGGTTGTCACCGGCGCAGCAGATGGCAGCACCATTACTTACACCTCCGGCGATCCTTCGGTTGCCACCGTGGATGAAAATGGTGTGGTCACCATTCACAAACCCGGCACTGTCATGATTACAGCCTGCGCTTCTGCCGTTGGCACCTATGCGGAAACCACGGTCAGTGTTATGCTGACGGTCAAGACTTCTCAGGTCATCACGCCCGTGGGTCCCGCACCCGATCAGGATGAGGACGAACAGCCTGAGCAGGATGACAGCTGTGACGGCACGGCTGCTGACAATTGTCCGGCGGTCGTCTTTACCGATGTCAATACCGCACTGTGGTATCACAAGGCTGTGGACTACGCACTGATGAACGGTATTATGAGTGGTATGGGCGGAAACACCTTCCAGCCCAACGGCAACCTGAGCCGCGCTATGATGGTTCAGATCCTCTATAACATGGAAGGCAAACCCGCTGTTGTGGGACAGTCCACCTTTGAGGATGTGACCGCTGGCGCCTGGTATCATGATGCGATCGTATGGGCAAATGCCAACGGTATTGTCAATGGTCTGAGTCATACGGCTTTCGGCCCGAATGGAAACATCACCCGCGAGCAAATGGTTGCTATTTTGTACCGATATGCGCAGTACAAGGGCCTTGATATTTCTGCACGCACGACGGTGACCGCTTACGCAGACGATGAAAAAATCTCTGCATGGGCAAAGGAAAATGTGGCATGGGGTGTCGCCGTTGGCCTGATTAGCGGTACCGGCAACAACAAGCTCGATCCGAATGGCAACGCAACCCGCGCTCAGATTGCACAGGTTATGATGAACTTCTGCGAAGCAGTTGCCAAATAACCACCCAATAAGCGCAGAAACAAGTCCATACGAGGAGACTTCTTCTCACACCATGAAGACCCCCGGCCTGCTTCAGCAAGCCGGGGGTTCGCTATCGTGTATCGCGCTATGATTCTGTAAAACTCCATATCATCCACGAGATGTGTCAGGGACTCGGTATCGGCATTGCAGAATTCTTTCAGTCCCCCCTGCTTGATGAAGATCATTTAGAACCGCAAGGGCTTCGGCAATTGTCGCCGGAGCCTTTTTGTTGCAAAGGCGGATGTTTATCAAAATCTGATCAGCGGTGATAAGATTGTTGCTTTCTAAAAAGAAAAAGTGGTCTGAAATCAAGCGATTTCAGACCACTTAGAATCAATATGCGATTATTCCCACTCGATGGTGCCGATGGGCTTGGGCGTCAGGTCGTACAGGACGCGGTTGATGCCCTCGACCTCGTGGGTGATGCGATCGGTGATCTTATGGAGCAGGGCGTAGGGGATCTCCTCGATGGTGGCGGACATGGCGTCGGTGGTGTTGACGGCACGGATGATGGCAGGCCAGCCCTCGTAACGCATCTCGTTGCGGACGCCGACGCTCTTCACGTCAGGGATGGCAATGAAATACTGCCAGACCTTGCCGGCCAGACCGGCGTTGTCAAACTCTTCCCGCAGGATGGCGTCGGCCTCACGCAGGGCGTGCAGACGGTCGCGGGTGATGGCGCCCAGGCAGCGGACACCCAGACCGGGGCCGGGGAAGGGCTGACGATAGACCATGCCGTGGGGCAGACCCAGCGCCTCGCCAACCACGCGGACTTCGTCCTTGAACAGCAGCTTGACGGGCTCCACCAGCTCCATCTTCATGTCCTCGGGCAGGCCGCCCACGTTGTGATGGGACTTGACGGGCTTGCCGCTCTCGGCGGCCTTGATGCTCTCCAGAATATCGGGGTAAATGGTACCCTGGGCCAGGAAGTCGATGCCTTCCAGCTTGGCGGCCTCTTCGTCAAAGACCTTGATAAACTCACCGCCGATGATCTTGCGCTTCTTTTCGGGATCGCTGACACCGGCCAGCAGATCCAGGAAGCGGTCGGTGGCGTCCACATAGATCAGGTTGGCATCCAGTGCCTTGCCAAAGACCTCGATGACCTGTTCACTCTCACCCTTGCGCATCAGACCGTGGTTCACGTGGACACAGACCAGCTGCTTGCCGATGGCGCGGATGAGCAGTGCGGCAACCACAGAGGAGTCCACGCCGCCGGACAGCGCCAGCAGGACTTTTTTATCGCCCACCTGCTCGCGAACCAGCTTGACCTGCTCTTCGATAAAAGCGTTGGCCTGTGCGAGCGTGGTGATACGTTCCATGGATTCGGGACGAACGTTGGGATTCATACGGGTACCCTCCATAATATCAGAATAAATAATACAATTATTATATCCCTGTTCGTGCGCATGCGCAAGAAAAAAATAGAAAAAAACAGACAAAATCTTCCCTTTTTTGGCAGAAAAATCTCGTGCGTTTTTTCCATTACGGCACTTGCGCAAAAAACAACAAAAAAAGAAAGACTATGCTGTCAGCATATTTCTTTTCTATTTTATTTGTGCTATGGTTATGGTATCTTTCCAAAACCAAAAGAGGAGCGTGACCATTATGAAGCGCATCACCAGCCTGCTGCTGGCCTTCAGTATGCTGCTGACCCTTTTCCCGTTTTCTGCTCTGGCAGAGGATGCTGCGGTGCCCGATGGGGCATCCGTTCAGCCCTCCCCTGCCCCTTTGGAGCTGCCCGATCTTTCGGAGGAGCTTGTGCAGCAAGTTCTTCCCGCAGAAACCGCCCCCGCTGACCCGACAGATGACCAGCTGGAACTGCTGGATGCCAACACCGTCATTGACGGTGCGGTTTTTGGTGCAGAGGGCAACAATCTGTCCTGGTCGCTGACTGCAGGCGGCCTGCTGACCATTTCGGGCAGCGGCAAGAGCGACGATTGGGAGAGAGGCTATGACGCCCCCTGGTATGACCACAGCGAAGACATCACCGAAGCGGTGGTGGAAGAGGGCGTTACCTGGCTGGATCCCTATTCTTTCCGGAATCTGGACAGTTTGCGGAAGATCTCCCTGCCCAGTACGGCGGATTTCTCTTATTCGCAGTTTTCCTCCTGTGAGAAGCTGACCGAGATCCTGATTGCCGAGGGCAACGAGGAATATCAAAGCATCGACGGCCTCCTCTATTCGGCCGACGGCACCACCCTTTGGGTCTGTCCCCGGGGCAAGGTGGGTGCGGTGACCCTTCCGGAAGGGGTAACGAGTCTCTCTTACATGGCCTTCCAGAACTGCAGCGCCGTCACCCAGGTGACCCTTTCTGCCGATGTTGAGGAGATCTCATCTGAGGCCTTTGCCTACTCCGGCGTGACCGCCTTTCTGGTGGACGAAGCAAACGAAAGCTTCAGCAGCCGGGAGGGTATGCTGTGCAATGCCAGCGGCAGCACTCTGGTGTGCTGCCCGCCCGGTCTCACCGGCACGGTGACCGTGCCCGAAGGTATCAAGATCGTCGGCTCCTACGCCTTCCAGGGCGGCAAGCTTTCTGCCGTGGAACTGCCCGCCAGCATGACCTATATCATGGACGAGGTGTTCCTGGACTGCGATGGGCTGACCGCCATCACGGTATCGGCCGAAAACAAGATGTTCTCCTCCAAGGAGGGGCTGCTGCTTTCCAAGGACGGCACCACCCTGCTTTGCTGTCCCCCTGCGCTGGAAGCGCTGATCCTGCCCGAAGGCATCACCACGCTGGAAGAAACCGCCTTCCAGTCCTGCTGGCGGCTGAACCGGCTGACCCTGCCCGACAGCATGACCACCTTTACCAACACCCTGTATAGCGACTGCAATAATCTGCAGGCCATTCTGGTGTCCGAAGAGCATCCCGCATTTGCCTCGGTGGACGGCATCCTGTATAGCAAGGACGGCACCAAGCTGCTGTGCTGTCCCGGTGGGATGGCCTCCCCCGCCATCGCTCCCGGCACCCAGATCATTGCCGCCAACGCCTTCCGAAACGTTTGGAGCGACGCGCTGCTGATCCCGGCCAGTGTCACAGTGATCGAGAAAAACGCCTTTTATAATGGCGGTGCCAAAGCCATCTACTACACCGGCAGCAAGAGCCAATGGGGTGAAATGATCGTCTTCGGCGGCAACGACGATCTGATCAATGCCAACATCACCTTCGATCATCAGGAAGCCACCTTCACCTGGGAATTTGATGAAAAGACCGGCACGCTGACCTTCTCCGGCACCGGCGTGGTGGATTATTTTGGCCTGACCGGTACCCCCTGGCGCATCCACCGCAGCAAAGTCAATCTGGTGGTTCTGGAAGAGGGCATCACCGGCGTGGGTAAAAATGCCTTCTACAATTACTACAATCTTTCTTCGGTAGAAATCCCCGCATCCCTCACGGATATTGCCCACCGTGCCTTTGCCAAGTCTTATAACATCAACATGGTGCTTTACGGCGGCACCCAGTCCCAGTGGGAGAGCATCACCATCGGCAAGGAGAACGATTATCTCACCGATGCCACGCTGGTATACGCCGAAGATACCCTGCTGAAGGGCGAGACCAACGGCAGCAGCTGGACGCTGGATCGCAACACCGGCACGCTGACCATCTGCGGCGAAAATTCTTATGTAAACGGCTCCCAGTGGGACGGCCTGCGTACCCAGGTCAAGACGCTGATCCTGGAGGAAGGCATCACCCAGATCAACGGCTTCTTCAACTGGCCTCTGCTGGAATCCATTTCCTTCCCCACGTCCCTCACCTACATGGACGCATTTTATAACTGCGATCAGCTGACCACCGTGACCCTGCCTGCAGGGCTGCAGTCCTTTGACTCCGGGAGCTTCTGGGACTGCGACCGGCTGACCCAGGTTCTGGTGTCGGGCGAAAATCCCTATTTCCGTTCGGTGGACGGCGTTCTGTATAACAACGCCATGACCAACCTGCGGAAATACCCGGCAGGCAAGTCGGGCAGCTTTACCGTGCCCGGCACCGTTACCGAGATCGGCAGTCAAGCCTTCTACGGCAGCGATCTGCTGACTGCAGTGTCCCTGCCGACAGGGCTTACCTACATCAGATCGGGCGCTTTCAGCGGCTGCACCGGACTGACCCAGGTCAACATTCCCCAAGGGGTCACAACAATTTCAAATTCCGCTTTTTACGGCTGCACCGACCTTGCTTCGGTCACCCTGCCCCATGGTCTGACCACGATCTACTCAGGCGCTTTCGCCGATTCCGGTCTGACCGAGATCACCGTTCCCGCTTCGGTGACCCGGATGGACGACGGCGTTTTCTCCGACTGTTTCGCACTGACCCGCGCCACCCTGCTGTGTCAGGTCAATGAGCTGACCTCGACCTTCCACAACTGCTCCGCACTGGAAACCGTCACCCTGCCTGCCAGTCTGACCCAGATCGGTACAAACAGCTTTTATCAATGTGATTCCTTAAAAACGGTGCATTACGGCGGCAGCCAGACCCTTTGGGAGAGCATCTCCATCCAATCCGAGGGCAACGAGGCACTGGACAAAGCCGAGATCCTGTTCGGCGGCACCGACACCGTCCTCAGCGGCAAGCTCAACGACAGCGTCAGCTGGACGCTGGATCCTGCCACCGGTCGTCTGACCGTTTCCGGCAGCGGCGGCGCTTGGCCGGAAAACGATTCTCCCTGGCACGATCTGGTCAATCTGACCTCGGTTGTTTTTGAAGAGGGCATCACCAATATTAACGCCGACCTGTTCTGCGGCTCCTATCTGGAAGAGGTTTTCCTCCCCGCTTCGGTCATCGAGGTTTCGGAAAACGCCTTTCGGGACTGCGTCCATCTGAAATCCATCACGGTGGACGAGGACAACGCCCGTTACTATGACGACGACGGCGTGCTGATCCTGCGCAGCGCGAACGCGGACTTCCCCCATTCGGAAACCGCCGTCCGCATCATCGCCAGCGATTCCGATCTGATGCTGTATCTGCCGGAGGACGTTCCCACCAAGGCGGAGGAAAGCCTGATCTGCTATCCCGCCGCCCGTGAGGGCGAAAGCTACACCGTACCCGACAGCGTTACCTCCATCGTTTACGCCAGCTTTGCCGACTGCTCGTCGCTGAAGACCCTGACCCTGCCCGACACGCTGACCGAGCTTTCCCACAATGCCTTTTTGGACTCCTTCAGCCTGGAGCGCATCGTTCTGGAGGGCGAAAATGACCGGTACTTTACCGAAGACGGCCTGCTGTATGCCAAGGCAGGCGACGGACGCCGGGTTCTGCTGGCCTATCCCGCCGGACAGACCCAGCTCAGCTTCACCATTCCCGACGATGTGGTGGCGGCTTACTTCCCCTATAAGGGCAGTCTGACCGATCTGACCGTTCCCGGCGGCGTCCAGTTCCTCCAGATGGGACGCACGATCACCGACGTGACCTATGCAGGTACCGAGGAGCTGTTGGACATCGTTGCCACCAGTTATCCTTCCAGCATCACCTTCCAAGATACCCTGTCCACCCTTTCTGGTTCCGTGGGTACCGTTCAGTGGGAGTTTGACCCGGAAACCAACACGCTGACCCTCTGGGGCACGGGTGCCATCCCCGACTACCCCCCCTGTCCCCTGCCCGGTTATGACCACTGGGCGCCCGCCCCCTGGAGCTACATTCCCGTATATGCGGTGGATCACATCGTGGTGAAGGAGGGCATTACCGCCATCGGCGACTATGCCTTTGCGGCCTTTAACGAGGTGGAAAGCCTGTCGCTGGCAGATTCCATCCAGTCGCTGGGCACGCTGGCCTTCCGCCTGAACAGCGACACCGCTGTCTGCATCCCCGCAGGCGTTACCCAAATGAACGGCATTTCTCTGGGCAATGCCCAGGAGATCACGCTGTCTTCTCAAAACACCGCCTTCCGGCTGGAAGACGACATTCTGCTGACGGCGGACGGCAAGACGCTGGTTGCCAGCTTTGACCGCCGGAACTACAGTGGCTATGCCATTCCCAAGGGCGTCACCACCATCGGTGCATATGCCTTCTATGACTCCCGTTACTGGATAGCGTCCTGTCCCGATTCGCTGACCACGGTGGAATCCTTTGCGTTCTACAATGCCCGCAATTTGGATGATCTGACCCTGCCCGAAGGGGTCACCTCGGTGGAAAGCTACGCCTTCTACCGCTCCACTTTATATTCGCTGGATATCGACGCTCCCGATTTTGCCCCTCAGGAGCACTGGTACATCACCGGCATCGGTCAAGCCTCCAACCTGCGCAGGATCTATTTTGCCGGCACCTTTGCCCAGTGGGAAACCTTTGGTGCAGATGTGCAGTCGGTCTATCCCGGCGTGGCGGTCTATTGTCAGGACTCCGACAGCCCGGATGATGATACTGCGCCCTATTGGTACTTTGACTCGGCCACCTCCACCATCCATCTGGCCGGCTCGGGTTATTTCTATGAATCCACCTGGGCAAATCTTGCGAACAAGGCAAAGGCCATCCATATCGAAGCCGGAATCACGTATTTCTACGAATATCTGCTGCAGGACACCGAATACCAGTGGCCTCTGCTGACTCAGGTGACGGTGGAAGCGGGCAACACCCGGTATTTCGACCAGGACGGCGTGCTGTTTGAGCGTGATGGAACAGCCGATCTGATCTATTACCCCGACGGACGCACCGACACCAGCTATACCGTTCCCAACATCACCGCCCAGATCGGATACCGCGCTTTCAAGAATCCTTACCTCCAGCGCATCACCATTCCCGGCACGGTGACTTCTATTGAGGAGAACAACTTCAACCGCTGCTCTGCCCTGCAGGAGATCTGCGTTTCGGGCTCCGGTGGCTATAGCGCCCAGAACGGCGTTCTGTTCGATCCTTCCAGAAGCCAGTTGATGGCTTATCCCCCTGCCAGGGAGGGCAGCAGCTACACCGTTCCCGCAACGGTTACCAGCATCGTCTATGCCGCCTTTGCCGATGCCGCCTCCCTCCAGTCCATCACCCTGCCCGACAAGCTGGAAAGCATCGGACGCTACGCCTTTGACGGCTGCAGCAGTCTGGAATCGCTGACCATCCCCGAGGGCATCACCCGTCTGGAATCCCATACCGCCTCCGGCTGTGACAGTCTGGAGACGGTGGCGCTGCCCGGTACGCTGATGGTCATTTACGAAGACGCCTTTTTGCCCAACGATCCCACCCATGTGATCGACACGGTCACCTTTAACGGCAGCCAGCTGCTGTGGGATGCCGTTTCTGTAGAGGTGGGCAACGAAGCGCTGACGGCAAACCTCCGGGCCGTCGGCACCAAAACGCAGTTCTCCGGCACCACCGATCGGGGACAGAGCTGGACGCTGGATCCCACCACCGGCGAGCTGGTCATCGGCGGCACGGGCACTTTCTGGGACACCGATCTTTTCCGGAACAGCTGCGCAACCTCGGTAACGGTAAAAGAGGGCGTCACCGGACTGAGCTGTGATTTCTATAACACCAACTTCACTGCACTTTCCCTCCCCGCCACCATGAATGACCTTTTTAATCGTCACGGACTGCCCGACACGCTGGAGCGCATCACGGTAGCCAAGGGCAATCCCTCGTACTGGGATGATGACGGCGTGCTGATGGAGATTTTCACCGAAGAAGTGGGCCCGGTGGAAGCCGGAGAACCCTATTTCCAGGTGAACAGTGCCAATATTTTTGCAAGCTCTGCCGAGCTGGTGCTGTATGAGGTTCCCCAGGAGACCCGCACCGTTCAGCGGCTGGCCTATTATCCTGCCTCCCGTCCGGACACCGCCTACACCGTCCCCAAGCAGGTCACGCACATCAGCAGTTCTGCCTTTAATGATAATCCCAAGTATCTGACCTCCCTCACCCTTCCCAAAGATCTGCAGGTCACCGATTCTGCCGATGCGCTGCGCAGCCTTGCCAGCCTGCCCGCGCTGACCGCCATCCAGGTGGCAGCCGGTCATCCCACCCTGTTTGCGCAGGACGGCGTCCTGTTCCGCCGACTGAACGAGACCCAGTCGGAGCTGCTGTGCTATCCCGACGGTTTGACCCAGGACTATTATGAGATTCCCGACGGCGTGATCGCAGCACGGCTTTCCAACAGTTATCTGGATACCGTTTCCGTTCCCCAAAACATGATGGATCTGGACCGCTGGTACAACACAAATGTGATTTATCGCGGGACAAAGGACACCTTCTCCGGCAGCTTTGGCGACGGTTTCACCTGGCGCTATGACAACGGTACGCTGACCATCTCCGGCAGCGGCGCCATGCCCGATTTTGCCATTGAGGATCACACCCCCTGGGAGCGGCTCAGCGAGGATGTGACCCACATCCGCATTTCCGAGGGCATCACCCACATCGGTGACCTGTCCTTCCTGTCGCTGTTCTCTGTGGAAAGCATCACCCTGCCCGATTCACTGGAGAGCATCGGCACCGGCGCCTTCTATCTCTATGACCTGCCTGCCGCCCTCCACATTCCTGCCGGCGTCACCGGGCTTTGCGCCTCTTCGCTGAAGGGCTTTGAGAGCGTCACGCTGGACAAGGGCAACACCGCCTTTGTGCTGGAGGACGAGATGCTGCTTACGGCAGACCGCTCCACCCTGGTGGCCTGTCTGACGACTGAGCCTGAGGCCATCCCCCAGGGGATCACCGCCATTGCCCCCTATGCCTTCTTTATGGTGGAATCCACCTCCATCAAGCTGCCCGAAACGCTGAAGTCCATCGGCGCTTACGCCTTCCACAGCTGTGATCGGCTGTCCGGGCTGGTGCTTCCCGCTTCGGTGGAGACGGTGGGCATCGGTGCACTCTACGGCTGTCATGAGCTGGCGGAGCTGACGGTGAGCAACCCCGCCATGCGCCCCGATGACTATTGGTTCGTCACAGGCATCGGCTACACCGACCTTGACACCGTCAACTTTGGCGGCGGCAGGGGTCTGTGGAAGGATGCCAGCGCGGGACTCTCGGACTATTACCGCTATGTGGATGTGAACTATGCCAAGCCCCCTGCCCTGACGGCTGCCTGGGACTGCAACGGCGAAAGCCTTGTGGTCTACGGCAAGCTGGACGACCTGGTCTGTGCGGTGGTGGCTTTCTATACCACCGAGGGCAGGCTGATCCAGTCGGCACCCATGACGGCAAAGCAGCTTTCCAACGGCGCAAGCTTCTGGCCCGAGGGGTATACGGAAGATACCTGCAAGGCACAGATCTTCCTGCTGGACGGCAAATATGCCCCCATGGCAGACCGTTTGCTGCCCTGATTTGACAATGCCGGCTCCCTTTCGGAGCCGGCTTTTGATTTTTCCCTTAACATTTTCCCGTCTTTGTTATAAAATAATGGTAATCATGTGTTCAGGATGGTATCCTATGAAACAAAAACACCTTTCAACAGATCTTCACAGGCTTTGCGCCTGCTATGTGATCCTGCTGTTCAGCCTGTTCCTGTTTTTCCTTCCACAGGGCGGTTATGCAGCCATCACCCGGGAACGCTATCCGCTGTTTTTGCTGCTGCACGTTGGCTTTCTGACGGCAGCAGGTGTCCTTGCGCTGCTGCGGCGGAAGCTGCCGGGGCAGAGACTTCGCGCCGTCAGCCCCGGTCAATGGGCTGCGCTGGGCTATCTGCTGTTTACCGGACTGTCTGCCGTTTTTTCCGCCTATTCGGGCACCTTTTTGGGCAACACCCGGAAGGAAGGTCTGCTGACCATCCTCCTGTATGTTGGGACGGCCCTTGTGCTTTCGGAACACCTGCCCTTCCGCCCGTGGATGCTGCATCTGGCAGGCGCTGCGGTGACCGTGTTTTGTCTGCTGGGCATGGTGCAGTTCTCCGGCGCCAATCCCTTTGGCCTCTATCCTGCCGGCTACGATTATTTTGGCGCGGATGTGCATTACGCCGGAAAATACTGGAGCGCCATGGGCAACGCCGGTCTGTGCGGCGGATTTCTGGCTATGGCTGCAGCCGGTCTGTTCACGGCGGTGCTGCGAAAAGGAGGTTCCTTCCGGTGGCTGCTGCTGCCCGCCGGGCTGTCGGTTTTCTCCCTGCTGGAGCTGGAGAACGAGGCCGGCCTGTTGGCGGTACTGCTGGTGCTGCCTCTGCTGCTGCCGGTGTGCGTTCGGACAAAAAAACAGCTTGCCCGCGGTTTTTTTGCCCTTTCCGCCCTGCTGCTGTTTGCAGGTCTTTCCCTGTGCCTTTCGATTTCTGCTCAGGGCTGCAGGCTGCAAACATCCGGTTTTCCGGTTCTGATGGCGGCGATTTTGCCGATGCTGGCGGCAATTTTGCTGGATCGCTGCCGCTGGGAGCCTGCACCGGACAAGCTGCGAGGGCTTTTGGCGCTGATCCTTGCCGCAGCGCTGCTGCTGGCGCTGGCGGTGGTCTTTCTCTGCGATACCCTGCCCGGTTTTCTGTCTGAGGCACATCAGCTGCTCCGGGGCAACTGGTCCGATCAGTTCGGCTCAGGCCGTCTGTATATCTGGCGGCGGGTCAGCGGGTTGGTGCCGGAACACTGGCTGCTGGGCGGCGGGCCGGATACGCTGAGCCTGCGCGGCCTGAGCTGGAAGCCCACCTATCAGGCCCATCTGGGCATGGAGGTCATCACCCGGATCGATGCAGCCCACAATGAGCTGCTGAACATCCTGGTCAATCAGGGTCTGCCCGCTGTGCTCTGCTATCTGACAATGCTTTTGTGGGCAGCCTTCCGCTGGTGGAAGAGCGCTGCAAGCGATGGCTGTGCCATCTGCGGCGCTGCTGCGGCAGCCTATGTGGTGCAATCCTTTTTTGGCATCTCCATGTTTTTGTGTGCCCCTTATTTTTGGCTGGCTCTTGCGCCGCTGCTGAAGGGAGAGGAGCATCGCTTATGAAAAAGACCGTTTCCGTTTCTTTTGTGCAGCTGTTCCTTGTGCTCACGCCGTTTTTTGCCGGCCTGTTTTACGAGGCCTTTGCCTGCCTCGCTTCGGTAGTCATGCTTGTTTTTCTGTTGGTATCCTACCGAAAACAGGGGGCATTGCAGATGCCGCGCGGCCCGGTGTTTTTTGTATTGCTGTTCCTTGTGGGCAGCTATACTGTCAGCATTTTGTGGGCTACCGACCGGGGCATGGCAGTCTTTGGCGCACTCAAGCTGCTGCCCCTTCCCCTGTTTTCTCTGGTGCTGGCTCAGTACCCTGCCGCCCATCGGCAAGGGCTTCTGCCGCTGATCCCCCTGTCCGGCGGCCTGATGACGGTACTCTCCCTTCTTTTGGGACAGATTTCCGCCCTCCGTTCGGTCTTCTTTGTCAACAGCCGTCTGGGGGGATTTTTCCTCTACCCCAATACCTTTGCTCTGTTTTTGCTGCTGGGTGCTGTGATCCTGTTGACGGCGGAGGCTATGCGCCCCCGGGACTGGCTGCTGCTTGCCCTTTTGTTTACCGGCATTGCCCTTTCAGGAAGCCGCACGGTCTTTCTCCTGCTGCTGCTGTTTGGCGTCTGGGGACTGTTCCGCCTGCCTGCCCCCAAGACGCGGCTGGGGCTTGGCTGTGGTCTGTTGGGGCTGCTGGCAGCTACCCTTCTTTATGCCGCCGTCAGCGGTGACCTTTCTGCCGCTGCGCGGTATTTGACCATCTCGCCGGAAAGCAGCACCCTTTTGGGGCGGCTGCTGTATCTGCAGGACGCACTGCCGGTCATTGTGAAGCATCCCTTTGGTCTGGGATATTTGGGCTACGCCTTTTCCCAAGGCTCCTTCCAGACGGGCGTTTATTCGGTGACCTACATTCACAACGAGTTTTTCCAGCTGCTGCTGGACGTGGGCTGGCTGCCTGCCCTTCTTTGCCTGTGGACTTTACTGCAGCTGCTGCGCCCCGGGAAATGCGACCTGTGCGGCAGATGTCTGCTGCTTGTCATCATTGTGCACAGCCTGGTGGATTTTGACCTGCAATTCCCGGTGATCGGCTTTGTTTTGCTGCTGGCCGTCCTGCCCTGCCAGACCCTTTCCTGTGAGAAAAAGCTGCTTCCTGCCGCTGCCGCCATTCTTTCGGTTGCCTGTCTTTACTTTGCCGTGGTGTCAGGCCTGTATTCTGCAGGGGCCTATGACGCCTGTGCTGCCCTTTACCCCGGTCATACCAACGCACAGCTGGTTCGGCTGCAGCAGGCCGACGATGCCGGTTCCATGGAGGCAATCGCCGACCGGATTCTGGAGGTCAACCCTTCGGTCTCCCTGGCCTGGAGCGCAAAAGCAAGGGTTGCCCACGCACAGGGTCATGTCTCCCGGATGATTTCCTGCAAAGAGCAGGCGCTGTCGCTGGCTCGCTATTCGGTCAACGAATATGTGGATTACTTCCGGATGCTCTATGATTGTCACCAGCTGTATCTGCAAAACGGCGACCCTGCCAGTGCAGAGATCTGTCGGCAGAAGCTGCTGGAGATCCCCAAACGCATGGATGCGGTTTTGGCGCAAACCTCCTCTCTGGGCTGGCGCATCCATGACAAGCCCCAGCTGACCCTTCCCGACAGCTGCACAGAAATTCTGGCACGGCTGCGGTAACCGCCGGACGCCGTCCCTGCAATGGGCACGAGCCCGTTGCAAAATGCCGCAATCCCTGTCATTCTGAGCAAAAATGCCTGTTTCACAGGCCTCGCAATGACCGTGTCCTGTTAACCGAACGGCATTGGGGCGGTGTTGGGCATTTTTTGCAGAAACCCTTTCCCGCAGGTGGCGTTTATGCTATAGTAACATTTGTAAACGAATGTGTATTTTGCCGCGATTCCCCGATTCCGGCATCTATGGAAGTGAGGTATCCCCCATGAAGCGAAAACCGCTGACCCTGCTGCTTTGTCTTGCCCTTTTGCTGTCGCTGACCACGGCGGTGAGCGCTGCCGATACCACCGGCGGCGGCCCGGATGATTTCCTTGCGGATGTCAGTCTGCCCCTTTTGCCGGCGCGCTCTTCGGGACTGTACGACGACCCCGAAAAGCCTCTGCCGTCGGTCAATGATGAGGGCTTTGTTGCCGATATAGAGGGCTGGACGCCCATGTTCGTGCAAAGCGGTCTGCCGGTAACGGTTTCTGAGGCTGACAGCACCGCCACCGTCATCACCGACCGTGCAGGGCTGGAGGCCATGACTGCCGGCAGCTATGTGCTGGGCGCCGATATTGACCTGTCCGACATGGACTGGACGCCGCTGACCATCACCGGCAGTCTGACGCTGGACGGTCAGGGTCACACCATCAAGGGTCTGACCATGGACATGGCAGGCAAAGACCTGAACGGCGGCCTTTTCAGCCGGGTGGACGGCAATCTGACGGTGAAAAACCTGCGTCTGGAGGGCTGTGATCTGACCATGAACTCCACTTCTACCGCCTATTACGGCGGTATGATCGCCGGTAAAGTGGAACGGCAGCTGACCCTGGAGAATATCGCCGGTGTCCAGCTGGAGATCCTGCTGAGCAGCAGCAAGGTAGGCAGCGTGGGCGGTCTCATCGGTGAAGCCACCAGAGAAGCCGAGCTGCGGAACATATCGGCAGAGGCCACCATTGACCGGGATCCCCTGCTGGCAGGCAATCAGATGGAGCTGGGCTACAGCACCTATATCGGCGGTGTGCTGGGCTTTTCTCCCTGCGGAATTCTGGTAGAAAACTGCTATGCCAAGACCGAACTGCAGACCGAAGACATGGCCACCAGCGCGGGCGGCTTCACCGGCGGACAGCACGGCAAGAGCATCCGCTATGCCAACTGCATGGTGGACACCACCATCGCCGCCCGCAATAACTGCGGCGGCCTGATCGGTAAGAATACTTCCAGCGAAGCCCCATCATGCAGGTGGAAAACTGCGTGGTGCTGGGCGATTTGACCGCCAAGCAGAACCTGGGCGGTTATTTGGGTCAGCTGACCGACCGCGGTATGGATATCACCGACAGCCGCTTTGCCGGAAGCCTTCACCATAAGGTTGGCGGTGAAGAAAGTAATCGGGAGTTACCCGCGGCAGGCGGTCTGGTGGGTCTATGCGCTTATACCACCCTGACGGCTGACGGCTGCGCCGTGGATATGACCTGGAGCACCGACTGCGCCGACCTGACAGCTCCCACCTTTGCAGGCAGCGTGGGCGGTCTGGCAGGCTACAGCAGCGCCGGCCTCGATCTGCCGGTCACCGGCTGCAGCATCCGGCTGGTGGCAAAGGATCAGACGGTGGATTACGTGGATCTGGGCGGCATCTGCGGCAGACATTATGGCAGCGGCGGAAGTGCCACTGTGCGGGACACCTTTGCAGAGGTTCAGGCAAAGATCCGACATCAGAGCGGTTCCACCGCCGCCGGCATGATTCCCAGGATCGGCAAGGCCGCCTTTGTCAACTGCGGCGCAGAGGTAGACATTGACATGACGGCCACAACGGCTGCACAGGCGGCTGCTGCCGGTATGTGCTGGGGTTTGGACTCCAAGGCCACCTTCGCCAAATGCTACGCTTCCGGAGCCATCCGGATTACTGCCGATAAGGGTGACGGAATCAATACCGGCAAGGTGCTTGCCGCCGGTCTGTCGGATAAAGGTCAGGCCACCCAGTGCTATTCCGGTGTGGATCTCACCGTAAACAGCAAGATCGCCGACGCTGCCGGTCTGATCCTCAATACCGATGGCTATGCCATCGTCAGCAGCTGGTCGGACGCTTCCCTGCGGATCCAAACGGAAAATGACAGCAGAGTGGGCGGTCTGGCGCAGTTCTCTTCGGGAAACATTACCGACAGCTGCTTTACCGGCAGCATCACCACCAACAACGCTTCCTGGCTGGGCGGTATTGCCTCCCGTGCCACCGGCACCGTCCGCAACTGCTACGCCGAGACCGATCTGGCAAACGGCAGATATATCGGCGGCATCGTGGGCAGCGATTATGTGCCGGCGACCACCAATGTTTATGACTGCCGGTTCACGGGCAGCATCGAAGATGCCGGCGAATATGCCGCAGGCATCCTGTGCTATGGCAACCACGGTACGGTTGCCCGCTGCGAGGTGGAGGCCGATATCGACTGCCCCGACTGTTTGGTGGGCGGCGTTATGGCGGGAAACTACGGTGAAACCATCGTCCGGGACTGTACGGTGGCCGGATCGGTGGCCGGTCGTCTGGAGGGCGGCATCGCCGGCAACTGCTATTCCCTCTCCCTTTATGATTGTACCGTGACTGCAACGGTGGATCTGGCCGTTTCCTCGGACAACACCGATGCCCGCGGTGCAGGCGGCATTGCTTATGCTGTCCTGAAGATCGACAACTGCCATATGAAGGCGCCTATGAACATCCGTCACTATGGTCGGGATATCTGCGTGGGCGGCATTTGCGCCGTCGCGCCTGCCGGCTACCGCTGCAATGTCACCAACTGCACCAGCAAGGGCGTGATCTGCTTTGCTGACGGCGGCTCCTGCATCGGCGGCATTGCCGGCGGCGGTGCAGGCGATGCGCATAATCTCGTGTTTTACAACTGCCGGGTGGACGGCGACGTGCGCCTGTATGCAGAAGGCGACTCCGCCACGGTGGGCGGCATCGTGGGCCACACCGGCGGCTCGGTTTATGACTGCGCGGTAAACGGCAACGTCTCCGTCCATGCCGACATTCCGCAGGATGCCCAGGACCCCGGTTCCATCTTTGCCGGCGGTATTGCAGGCAATATGTACTCCAACGGCAACGAAGAGGACTATGTTGTATCCAGCTGTTACCACATGGGCTCGGTGAGCGCCACCTACAGCGGCGAGCCTGCGCCCTATGTGCACACCGATCATCCGCTGGTGGGCGAAGGCGGCAAAATCAGAAACTGCGATTTTTCCTATGACCGGGAAAACAACGAGGAGACCTACATCATCCGCACCTGGTGGCACGAGGAATATGACACCGTTATGCAGCCGCTGGGCTATGCGGAGATCTATCTGGATGATGTTTTTGTGGGTTCCACCGATGGCAGCGGTTCGCTGACACTGGTGGGCAAAGATCTTTCCGACAACGACCGTCTGGTGATCTCTGCCGAAAAAGCGGGCTATCGGGGCACCGAAAAAGAGGCCTGGTTTGCCGATGGCGGCGTGATCGACCTTTATCTGATGCAAAAGACCCCCGGCAAGATCTATCTGAAGGCTGCACGCATCTATGACAGCGAGGACAAAGCCACCGAGCTGCTTTACACCAACAGCAGCATCACCATCCTGCAGCAGGAAAATACCGCACGGAAGATGTACTTCGAAGTGGATTGGAACGATCTTTCGGAAGAAGGCCGGGTCTTCTGTCTGGAAAACGAAGATGCCAGCCGAAGCGTGTCGCTGCAGTCGGGCAGCAATATGTACCTCGATCTCAACGCGTATTTCAAGCCCGGTGATCAGATTTGGCTGAAAGCCCAGGCCTATGATGCCCAGGGGCAGCTGCAGGAGGCAAAAAGTCAGCTGGGACTGAAGATCCAGGCCATTACCCCGCCGGTATTCTATGTGGAGACCGAAGATGTGCCTTTGGGCGACAACAACGGCATCCGCGGTATTGACTTTTTGAGCGGTCTGGATCTGGGCATCAAGGGATCTCTGAACAGAGGCCTCTTGGACACCAGCTATGTAAACAATGTCTTTAAATTAAAGTTCGGCATCAATACGGCCAAAACACCCAAGCTGAACTTTCTGAGCACCCAGGCGCGACTGACCCTTTTCGGCGAGATCCAGGCGGCGGCCGCCTCCATGGAAGCCGACCTGAAAGATGCCAAATGGTCTGGTAAGATCGGTACGGAGGTTGCGCTGGATCCGGCACTGGATTTCGGCATGTCGGCTCCTCCCCTGGCATTCAATACAGAGATCAAGGCCTCTGCAGGCGCCGAAGTCACGGTAGACGGCCTTTTCGATGATCCGGTGCTCACCGGCTCCTTTACCGGCACTGCCGATTTCGGCATCGTGGTTGGCCCCGGCGTTGCTGCAGGTGATATGTGTGTGATCGCCGGACCGGAGATCGGTGCGGCAGGTGAATACAGCCTGCCGGTGTTGAGCAGCGATACCGACGTTCCCCTGGAGCCCAGTGCAAAAATCGAAGGTGATGTCTCGGTGGCTATCGTGATCAAGGGCGGTGAGTTCTTTGAGCTGCATCCCAGCTATCAGTTGGGCCGCTTTGTCTGGACCAACAAGGACGGCTGGAAAGCCTATGCTTTTGGTGAGGAAATGCCCGGTGCTGCGGAAGCTGCACTGCTGCAATGGACCCCCTCTGATCGGGCATATCTGTCCGAAGGCAGTGGCTTTTGCATGGATGATGTCCAGCTTTTGGACTGGACCGGCTCCGACACCGAACAGAAGGATGTCAAGCTGCTTTATGAAAACATCATGCTGAGCGCACAGAGCGCCCTGACCACCGAAAACGGCGTTCCTGTCTTGTACTTCACCGCTGATGACGGCGACGGAAGTCTGGACGGTGTCGTTGCTGAAAACACCGTCCTCTGGCGCACGGAGCAGGTTTCCGGCCTTTGGAGCCAGCCGGAACAGATCTCCGAAACCGGCAGGTATGTGGACAGTCTGGATGCCGACGGCCCTGCCGTCATCTGGGTAGAGTCCGACGAGACCGACGAGCTCTCTGCAATGCTGACCTCTGCCGATGTCATGGCCCGAATCAATGGCGTGACCACCCAGCTGACCCAGGGCGAAGGCTATGTCTATGATGCCAAAATCTCCAGTTCTGCAAATGGCACCAGTGCTCTGGCCATTTGGTTCAGCCAGCCCGATGTGACCGACGCGGAAGGCCTTTTCCGTACAGAAGGGCGGAAGCTGATGTATGCCACCTTTAACGGCACCACCTGGAGCAAGCCCCAGCCGATGAATGTAAACAATACCATTGTTTCGGCTGCCCCCAGCATCTCTCAGAAAGATATTTTCTGGACCGATGAAAACGGTACCATGTCCGCCTATTATTACCCCTACGTGTGGTACAGCGAAACGGTGCTCAACGAAATCGGCATTTCTGCGCATGAGGACGACTATACCGCTGCCATGACGGCAGAGGGTCTGTCCATCTGGAAAGATAAGTCTCTGAAGACCGTGCTGCATGCCGCGCCCATCGAACTGGAAATGATTTGCAATCCTGAAAAGTCGGTATATTGCGCGGTTTGGAGCCAGACCGACGGCATCTATTACGCTGACAGCACCTCCGGCTGGATTTGTAAGCCTTTGGTACAGACCGACAGCCAGCCCTATGATCTGTCTGCCACGATGGTGGGCGATCTGCCCAGGGTTTCTTTCTTCCTGACCGATTACAACGCTGACCGGAGCGGACTTGCAAAGCATCTTTACACTGCCCTTGCCTCCGATCTGTCCGGTTTGGACGCTGCCGTGACCGCCCCACAGCTGGATCATTCTGATCTGGCCCGAAGCGGCGTACTGCGCATGACCGCCACCGTTACCAACCTGGGAGAAAATCCGCTCACAGGCTACACCTATACGATAACCGATGAATCCGGCCTGCCGGTATCTTCCGGCAGCGTGAGCAACCTTGCGCTGGCCTACGGTAAAAGCACCTCCTGCCTTGCAATCTTTGCAGCGGATACTTCCATCCAGCACACCTACACCCTGACGATTGCGGCGGAAAACGATGAAAATCCGGCAAACAATGCCGTTACGGTCAGCACCGTTTCGGCTGCCGAAGTGGTACAAACCAGCTTCCCGCTGATGCCCTCCGGAGAAACCGGACTGGAAGCAATCGTCACCAACCGGGGCGCCGCGCCCGTGGAGCATATGACCGTGGAGATCTACCGCTGCACCTGTGACGGTGTCCTTCAGGGCGATGCGCTGGTCAGCAAGACCTTTGCACAGGTTCCGGCAGGCTCTTATCGGCAGATCATGCTGGACAAGACCGACGGCAATCAGTTCTACAAGGTGGTCGTACTGTCCGACGGCGAAGAAGTGGACAGCGATATGCTGCTTTGGAAGGATGAATCTGCGGTGTGCCTGTGGGTCAACACCCTTTCTGTCAGCAGAAAGGGTACTGCTGCGATTTCCCTTTACGCCCAGAACTGGGAGCAGGATCTGAGCCTTATGCTTGCGCTTTACCAGGATGACCGGATGGTTTCCTGTGCTGTGAAGCCCGATCTGGATGCCTGGGAGGGCACCAAACAGGTGGAGCTGGCACTGGACAGCCTCTCCCGCGGGGAATACACCTGCGTTGTGTACCTGCTGGAGCAGGACACCTTTGCCCCGGTGACCGAGGCTTACATCCTGGATCTGACCATTTGACGAAACATACCAAAAGGGAGCAATCGTCCGATTGCTCCCTTTTCCATTTATCAAAGAACCACTCCCTTTTCGGTGGTGGTTCTTGCACTTTCCGTCTTTTATGGATGGTTTTTTTCAAAGGGGAACACATAATCCAGCCCGCACTCGTCCCGCAGGGCGATAAACTCCTGCTGGATGGTCTCCCCTACCGGAACGCCCTTGTCCTTTCGCTCCATCCAGGCCAGATATTCCTTCTCGCCGGCGGTATAGATGCGCTCCTCGCCGGGGGCTTTTTCGGAATCCCGCAGCGCCCGGAGAATGTCGCCGCTGGTCTGCCGGAAGGTGTCCAGACCCATGAAAAATTCCGGGTTGATCACGAAGAAAAAGTGTCCCAGACGGTACAGTTTGTTGCTGCCGTCGTCATTTTTGCCCGAAAGAGCCTTGGTGTGGGGGCCGCCAGCCAGCGCCGCCGACAAAATCTCCACGATGGTGGTGAAGCCGTAGCCCTTATAGCCGCCGGTCTCCTCCCCCATGCCGCCCAGGGGCAGCAGGGCGCAGTTGCCCTTGCGCATCTCTTTCAAAATCGCGCCCGAATCGGTCATAGTGTCGCCCTCCCGGGTGACCACCAGCCCGGCGGGGGTGGGCTTGTTTTCCCGCTCATAATACTCGATCTTGCCATTCTGGATGGTGGAGGTAGCACAGTCAAAATTGAAGGGGAAGTCCTCGTCGGTGGGCATGGTAAAGGTCAGCGGATTGGTGCCCATCATGGGCTCCACGCCAAAGGTGGGTGCCACCGAGGGGCGGGCGTTGGTGCCGCTGATGCCGATCATGCCGGCCTTTTCCGCCATAGTGGTCCAGTAGCCGGCGATGCCGTAATGGGTGGAATTGAAAATGGTTCCGCCTGCCATACCGTAAACTTTGGCTTTTTCGATGAGCTTTTCCATCATCTGATGGGCTGCCACCATGCCCATGCCGTTGTGGGCGTCCATCACCACCGTGGTGGGGGTCTCCTTGATGATCTCGCAGTGGGTCACCGGCAGCAGCGTGCCGTTTTTGATGCGATCCAGATAGATGGGCTTAAAGCGGTTGCAGCCGTGGCTTTCAATACCCCGGCGGTCGGATTCCAGCAGTACATCGGCACAGATGCGGGCATCGGCCTCGGGCACGCCATAGGCCTTGAACACGTCTATCATAAAGTCATTGACCAGCTGCCAGGGCAGATAGGGTCTGGTTTCCTGCATAAGGGTTCCTCCTTGTTCCCGGTGAAAGGGTTGTCTTTTCTTTATTATACCGCCCTTTCCCCCGGGCTTTCAAGAGGAAATCGGCCTGCCGCCCTTAATTTTGCTCCCGCCAAAAGGCCTTTTGGTTGGCGGTGTCCACCATGTCCCGCAGCTTTTGGCACCCTCCGGGAAGTGCTGCAGGAGCGTCAGACCAAAGGACTGCTGCTGTAAGGGCAAAAAAGACAGGCAAAACTGCCTGTCTTTTTACATTTTATGCCCGCTCGGGGCTTTCATCTTCGTCGTATAGGTATTCCACCGTCACATGGTCGCCCGAAAAGGCGTACAGCAGATTGGAGTAGCGCAGCTGGAAGGTCAGGGTGTCCCCCGACTTCCACGTCCGCCCGGTGTCGGTCACGTCCACGATGGTGTGATCGGAGCTGCAGCCCACCACCTCTACCCCGCTGTCCAGCGGGATCATCGTGGCGGCATCGCTCACATCCTGACTGCCCAGCGCCAGAATGGCACGCAGTCGGCGACCCTTATCCTCCCGGGTGATGGTCTGACCTGCCCAGTTTTTGGTAGCACCCTTGGGGGCGGAGGCCTTTTGGTGGATCTCTACGATCTCGGCCGTCAGCCGCACGCTGTCCTCCCGCAGACCGGGGAAGGTAATGCCGCGCCCCAGACGGATGTTCATGGGGTTGGCGATGCTGCCGCCCAGCCGCAGGTGGTTGATGCGGGGCGGCATCCGGCTGACTCCGTCCTTCAGCAACAGCAGATTGATGGAGCTGCCGCCCGAAATGATGTCCAGTTTTCGACCGATGGCCTGCTCCACAGCCTCTGCGCCTTCCACAAGGAAGGTCAGGTTTTCCCAGCTGGGAAGCACGCCGTTCATGCAGGCGTGGTTGGTTCCCACGCCCCGCAGGCGCAGATTGGAAAGCCCCTCGCACAAGACGGCCAGCTCCACCAGTTCGGGGATATTGTCCACCCCTTCCCGCAGGTCGCCCACGTCCAGCATGAGGATCACACCCGGGAAGGTATGATGCTTTACAGCCTCGTCGTTCAGCGCTTTCAGTACATCTTTGTCGGCGTGCAGGCTCAGGTCGGCATACCGGGCGGTGTCCTCCAGATCGCCCCGGGTGGGGCTGCGGGTAAGAAGGGTCTCGGTATTGGGAAATGTCTCCTTCAGCGCCTTCAAATGCTTGGCCCGGGACACGCCCAGCTGGGCGCAGCCGCCCTCTTTGTAGGCCTTCGCCACCTGCAGATCACCGTCGGAAAACTTGACGATTCCGGCAACCGAAATGCCGTTCTTGGCGCAAAGATCGCACAAAACCTGCGCATTTTTGCGCATGGCGTCCAAATTGACCTCTAACAGAGGATAATGACGGTTTTTCATGGAGATTTCACCATTCCATTTCATTCAGTGCCAGCAGCGCACGGGCATAGATTCTCATAGCCCGCTGCAGACGATCCAGAGAAACACATTCGTCCAGACCGTGAGCGCTGCCACGGCCCTTTGGGAAGTCCTCGGGCGGCAAGCTGCCGTCCATGCCAAAGGCAAGGGCGTTGGGCAGCTCGTGGGCATAGGTTCCGCCGCCCACGATATAGGGCTGCTTGTTGTCGCCGGTCAGTTCGTTGGCGATCTCTGCCAGACGGGTGACCACCGACCAGTTTTTATCCAGCAAATAGGGATTCATATAGGGGTTGGCCCGGACCACCTCCAGACCGTTGGCCTGGGCTGCCGCCTCCATGGATTCCAGAATGGTTTCGCCGGTCAGTTCGATGGGATAGCGGACGCTGACCTGCATCTGGGGACAGCCCTCCACCATGGAAATGCTTCTTGCCACCACCACCGTTGGGGTCATGGACTGGGAAGGCACATTCAGCCCAAGGGTATCGCCATGAATATCCAGCGACATCCGCTTGAAAAACTCCAGCACAGGACGATCTTCGGGCGCAAGCTGCGGCTCTTCCAACAACTGCTCGGCCATGCTGGTGATCATATTGCCGTTGGGGTCGGGTTTGGACAGGTGTCGGGGCAGCGAATTGGTGACGATGGTTCTGCCAAAGGCCTCGGCCTCTGCCCGGAAGGGGGTTTCTGTCTGTCCGGCGGTGATGGTGATGCCCTGCAGGGGCTTTTTCGCCCGGATCTCCAGATTGATGCCGCCTTTTCCCCCATATCCCACCGGAAAGCTGGCATCGGGCACCAGCGAAACCCGGGGCGGACGGTACCTGGTCAGGAAATCCTTCACGTCCTGCTTGCCATTTTCCTCGTTGCTGCCCACAAACAGAGCAATTTTATAGTTCAGCGGAATGTTCAGCTTTTTGAAAATGTTCAGCAGGTGGAAAATGGCGCACAGCTGACCCTTATTGTCGGTGGCGCCCCGACCCACGATACAGCCCTTATATTCGGTGGCCTGATAGGGGTCAAAGTTCCAGCCGGTGCCCTCGTGCACCACGTCGCCGTGGAGCCAGATGCCCAGATCGGGTTCGCCCTCCTGGGGCGCAATGCTGATGACGCTGTCGGTATACCGGGTGGGGAAAAAGCCCTCCCGCTCCCCCAGCTGGATCACCCCATCCAGCATAGCCCGGGGACCAGGCCCGAAAGGTGCGCCGGGTTCCGGCGCACCTCTGACACTTCTGATGCCGATCAGGTGGATGGTATCCTCCGCCAGAGCCTGTCTGGCCTGCTGGATCTGCTCATCA
This sequence comes from Clostridia bacterium, assembly GCA_017620505.1. Taxonomy (GTDB): domain Bacteria; phylum Bacillota; class Clostridia; order Oscillospirales; family Butyricicoccaceae; genus UBA4644. The sequence continues at coordinate 1,650 of JAGAVA010000135.1, read as the reverse complement.
ATTTGCTTCAGCAGCGTTTCATTCATGGGAATCCTCCTCGGTCAGGAAGGTAAAGATCTCGGGCAGCAGGTCATCCATTTCGGGATGGAACTGCACGCCGAAGAGATTGTCACCGAACTCTACCCCTTCCACCACGCCGTCGCCCTTGGCTGACCAGGCGCTGATGGTGACCAGCTGCTGCTCGGGGGGTACGTTGAGATTGTGGAAGGAGGCCGCCCGCAGGGTTTCTTTTCCGGTCAGACGATGCAGAATGGTGCCGGGCACCACATTGACGTTATGCTTGGCCTCGTCCTCATTGCCCCGGGTGGTGGGAGCGCTGCGGTGATCGGGAATGGCCTTGAGCACCGAAAAATCGGGGCCTTTTTTGTCCCGCAGGTCACAGATGGCCTTTACCAGATCGCCCTCATAGCCCTGCTCCTCCACCATCTTTTTCAGAGCGAAGTATACGTAGATCAGCTGCTCGCCCAGACAGATGCCCAGAAGGCGCTTGTGGTTGACCACGGCATCGTGGATGATCTGGAAGTGGTAAGGATAAAACTCCGCACCGCCCTGGACGATATAGCCGTCAAACAGCTTGAGCTGTTCTTCGGGCACCCAGTCGTCCACCGGGGTGACGGCAACCGGGATGGCCCCGGCCTCCAGCACTCGTTTGGTGTAGTTGTTGCCCACTTTGTAAAAATCGCTGCCTGCGCCGGTTCTCATCCGCTGCAGGTCAGAGGCGGGAACAACACCGATGATCTTTGCCATGGTAAACGGCCTCCTTTATCGAAGCTTGATGAAATTGTAGCTCCGGGTAGTGGTTGCGGGGGGTGCGGGATCCAGCTGACGGTGGGCGATGCCCAGAATATCCTCGGGCTTGATCCAGGGTCTGCCCTGAATACCGGAGGTCTCCTCGTGGGTCAGATAGCCCTTGTAGGCGGTCAGGGAGCGGCGGATGAAGCCGTCCCGGATGCAGGCCTCGGTGAGGCCGTTGTTCATAATATTCAGCAGCATGGGCAGGGTCTCGCCTGCCAGCGCCACAGAGGTGGAGTTTGCCACCGCGCCGGGGATATTGGACACGCAGTAGTGAACGACACCGTTGACCACGTAGCGGGGATCGTCATGGTGGGTCTCGTGACTGGACTCGATGGCGCCGGGATCGTCGTTGGAGATGTCCACCAGAACAGAGCCGGGCTCCATCAGCTTGAGCATTTCCTTGGTGATCAGGAAGTCCTTGCGCTGCTTGGGCCACTTGACGCAGTTGATGACCATATCCATCTGGGGCAACACCGAGGCGATGGTCTCCTGGGTGCAGTACATGGTGTCGATACGCTGCTGATACTGATATTCCAACTGCCGCAGCAGGCCGGGGTTGATGTCCATCACGGTGACCTGTGCGCCCAGCGCATACAGGATGTTCAGTGCGCCCTGACCGACCACGCCGCCGCCCAGGATCAGCACGTTCATGCCGGGAGCACCGGCAAAGCCGCTGACGAACTTGCCCTTGCCGCCGTTGATGGTCAGCATGGATTCCAGACCGAACAGAGCGCCCTGCTTACCGGCAGCCTCGCAGTTGGGAGAGCCGTAGCGGTGGCTGTCCTCAGCGGTGATGGCGATGCACTTGCTGTCCAGAATGGCCTGCACCTCTTCGGGGTGGCCGGCGGGATGGAT
>JAGAVA010000134.1 GCA_017620505.1 Clostridia bacterium | reverse complement strand
GATTGGGACAGCCCTTCCCTGCAGGCCGGTCGCTGCTATGATGTGGCCGTCAAACACGGCAAAAAGGTCATCATTATGGAGCCGGTGAAGGGAGGCACTCTGGCGCAGCTGCCCGAAGAGGCCGAAAAGCTGCTGCGGGAAGTTCGCCCCAACGACTCCATGGCCTCCTGGGCGGTGCGATTTGCCGCCTCCCTGGAGCAGGTGGAAATTGTGCTCAGCGGCATGAGCACGGTGGCACAGGTGGAGGATAATCTCCGTCCGTTGGAGCCGCTGACCGAAGAGGAGTTGCAGCTTTTGGCGCAGGTGGCCGATCTTTTGCGGGCCAATACCGCCATTCCCTGCACGGCCTGCAACTATTGTGCCCCCAACTGCCCCAAAAAGATCGCCATTCCCCAGTATTTTGCCCTGTATAACGACTATGCCCGCAAACCCGCCGAGGGTTGGAAGATGGGACACGCCTACAAAGGGCTGCAACCTGCCTTTGGAAAGGCCTCCGACTGTATCGCCTGTGGGGCCTGCCAGCGGAATTGCCCTCAGAAGCTGCCCATCATCGACCACCTGAAGGCAGTAGCAAAGGCTTTCGAATAACCGAAGGGAGGGATCCCCTTGCTGAAGCTGGATCTTCGCCGCCCGGAGGCTCGGGCCACCATAGTGACCATCCTGTCGCTGGCCTGGCCCACCATTGTGGAGCAGGTCATGCAAACGGCGGTGCAGTATATCGACACCGCCATGGTGGGTGCGCTGGGCACCCATGCCACCGCTGCGGTGGGCGCTACCGGAACGGTGGGCTGGCTGGTCATCAGCACCATTTCGGCGCTGGGCGTGGGTTTTTTGTCCTATATTGCCCGTGCCTGCGGCGCAAACGACCGGGAAGCTGCCCAAAAAGCCGTATCTCAGGCCGTTCTGGTGGTACTGACAGTCGGTCTGCTGGGAACGCTGCTGCCTCTGCTGCTGGCCGAACAAATCCCCGTCTGGATGCAGGTAGAAGAAAGCATCCGGCCCCTGGCCTCCACCTATTTCTTTATCCTTTATCTGCCCATGCTGCCCCGGTCGGCCACCGCTATTTTCGGTACGGTGCTGCGGGCAGCTGGTGACACCAAGACCCCTATGAAGGCCGGTCTGATGGTCAACGGCATCAACATTGTACTGAATTTTCTGCTGATCTATCCCTCCCGGCAGCTGTCACTCTTTGGCCTGTCCATTCCCCTATGGGGCGCAGGCTGGGGCGTGGTGGGCGCGGCAGTGGCCAGTGCCGTTGCCATGACGGCAGGCGGTGTGGTCATCACGGTAGCACTGTGGCGGCATCCCATGGTTTCGCCCCGGGGTATGGGTCTGCGGGCGGACAAGACCATTCTGCTGCCCTGTCTGCGGATCGCCCTGCCCAATATGCTCCAGCGATTCGGCACGGCACTGGGCTTCGTGGCCTTTGCCTCCATGATTAACTCCATCGGACAGGTGGCAACGGCGGCACACACCATCGCCAACACGGTGGAATCGGCCTTTTACATCCCCGGCTATGGTATGCAGACGGCGGCGGCTACGCTGGCGGGCAACGCCTACGGTGCTCACGACCGCAAAAAGATGAAGGAACTTGCCGAGATGTTTATCCCCATTGAGATCGGGCTGATGATCCTTTCGGGCGGAGCTTTGTTCCTGCTGGCACCGCCGCTGATGGGGCTGTTCTCCAAAAGCGCCGAAGTCATCGCGCTGGGCGCCATCGTCCTGCGGATGGTGGCGGTGTCCGAACCCTTCTACGGCTTCTCCATCATCGTGGAGGGCATGATGATGGGCGTGGGCAAGACCCGTGCCCCCTTCCTGTATAACATCATCGGTATGTGGTGCGTTCGCATCGTTGGCACCTTTGTGTGCACCCAGATGCTGGGCTTTGGTCTGGTTTCGGCCTGGGCCTGCATGATCGCCCACAATATGCTGGTATTTGTACTCTATCTGATTACCTATGCGCGAGGAACATGGAATCCCCTTCATCAGGCATGAAAAAAGCCTGCAAGCAACCGCTTGCAGGCAATTTTTTTGCAATTTTCTTATTCAGGCTCTACCTCGGTGACCCTGGCACGGGCCATGGCCAAATACATGGCATCACGCTTCTTGATGGACTGGTCAGCCTTGTCGCCGCTGTAATCATAGAAGCCCTCGCCGCTCTTGACACCGTACTTGCCGCTCTGGTACAGCTCCTCGAACAGACCGGAGGGGTACTTGTCGTCGGCCAGATCCTCCCACAGATAGGTGGCGATGTGATGATGGATATCCAGACCGCCCTGATCCACCACTTCCAGCGGGCCCAGACAGGCGTAGCGGAAGCCCAGACCGTATTTCATGGCACCGTCAATGTCGGAGAAATCACCGATGCCCTCTTTCTGAATATACAGGGCCTCTCGCAGGATGGCGGCCTGCAGACGGTTGGCAATAAAGCCCAGGGCATCTTTTTTCACGTAAATGGGCTGTTTGCCGATGATCTTGGAGAACTCGTAAATGGCCTCGGCAGTCTCGGGAGCGGTTTCATCACCGTTGATGACCTCGATCAGCGGCACGATGTGAGAGGGGTTGAACCAGTGCATACCGCAGAACCGCTCCTTGCCCTGCACCCGGGCGCAGATCTTGGTGATGGACAGGCCGGAGGTGTTGGTGCACAGCAGGCAGTCGGGCTTGGCGATTTTGGAGACCTCTTCCCAGAAGTTCTGCTTGATCTCCAGATTTTCCAGAATGGACTCCACCACCAGATCGCAGTGGGCAAAGCACTGCTTGTCCATGGTGTAGCTCAGGTGGGAAATGATTTCGGCAGACTGTTCGGCCGTCAGGTCGCCGGAAGAAACCTGGCTTTCCTGATTGACCTTCACCAGATTCTGACCCCGCTGGATGGCGGCCTCGGCAATGTCATACAGCACCACATCGTAGCCGCATTTGGCAAAAATCTGTGCCATGGAAGCGCCCATGGTGCCTGCACCGGCTACCACAATGCGCTGAATATCGGTTGCTTTCATGGTTGGTTCCTCCTTATTTTTCGCTATTCCACCGTCATTCCGAGCAAAAAGCGAGCTTTTTGCGTGGGAATCCGTCCTTTCTCGCAAGAAAACGGATTGCCACGTCGCTACGCTCCTCGCAATGACAGCGCGTGGGTTATTTCTGCTCTTTTTTGTCCTTGAACAGGTATTCATCCACCTTGGTCTTGATGGTCTCGGGGATCTCCCGGGCGATGGGGAATGCGGCGGCATTGGCTACCCGGTCGGCCAGCCGCAGCGCCTGCTGCAGGGTGATGTCCAGTGCCTTTTCATCAATGTAACGGCTCTTCAGATTGTCCCGGCGATCATGGATGTAATTGGCGCCCGGTGCGCCGAAGCGGCACAGATTGACGGCAGGCACGCCCTTGTCTGCAAAAGGAATGGAGTCGCTGGAATAGATGTCGGCCTTGACCTCGCAGGGGGTGCCCAGCTCCAGCATCAGGCCATCCACATAACCCACCGCTTTGTCGTTTGCCATCACCAGAGCGATGTTATGACCCAGTGTGGGAGCGGCAACGTCCACATTGATCATCAGACGGTGGGCAGAAAGCTCCTCTTCGTGTGCCTTGGTCCAGG
>JAGAVA010000133.1 GCA_017620505.1 Clostridia bacterium | reverse complement strand
CAAAATGCAGTCCTGTCATTGCGAACCGTTCGGCAGAACGGTGTGGCAATCCGTTTTCCTGCTCAAGAGAGTACGGATTCCCACGCCAGTGTGATCACTGGCTCGGAATGACGGAGATTGTGTGCATTTTGCAACGCGCCCCTTTGTTGTTATTCCACAGCAATCAATTTGGGGTTTTCCGCGCCGGGTGTCTTTGCCAGCGCCTCCATCAGCTGATTGAGGGCTCCGGGCATCCCGCTGGTGTCCAGCGTCAGTGTCACGCTGGCCTTACCATGGATGGGCAGACTCTGGGTAATGGTTAGAACACTGCCGCCCAGCTCGGAAATATGCGCCAGAACGGCAGACAGCACACCGGGCTCATGGCTGAGCATCACTGACAGCACGGCTTTGCGGCCGATGGACATTTCCGAGGGTTCCAGAATAAAGTCCTTATATTTATAATAGGTGCTGCGGGAGATGCCCACCTGCTTAACGGCCTGACTGACCTCCCGAACAGTGCCGTCTTCCAATAGCCGACGAACCTCCAGCACTTTTTCGTAATATTCGGGCAAAATGCTTTTATGAATGATCAGATAGCTGTCCAGCATGGGGAAATCCTCCTGAAATACCGTAATTTTGTTGAAATTTACCAGGGAAAAGTGCTTGTTTTTGTGGTGCTTCTATGATACACTGTTTGCATTAAAAACACAAGTGTTTTTCTGTCGCGGACACACGCTTTTTTGGAGGTTTTTATGAAAGTTGCAGTTTTGGGTTTTGGTACGGTAGGCCAGGGTGTCTATGAGATGCTGCATCACGCCAAGGGTCTGGAGGCCGGTCCCGTGCTGGTGCGCCCCGGCAAGAAGGATGCAGACTTTAAGGTGACAACCATCGAAGCCATCACAGGCGATCCCTCTGTGGATGCCGTGGTGGAGGTACTGGGCGGCATCGAGCCTGCCTGCAGCTGGGTTTCTGCCGCGCTCAAGGCCAAAAAGCACGTGGTCACCGCCAACAAGGCACTGGTGGCCGCTCACGGCCCCGAGCTGGCTGCTCTCGCCCGGGAAAACGGTGTGGCGCTGCTGTTCAGCGCAGCCTGCGGCGGCGGTGTGCCCTTCCTGCACAATCTTGCGCTGGCCTGTCAGAGCGACGAGGTGCTCAGCGTGGGCGGTATCCTCAATGGTACCACCAACTATATGCTGGACGCCATGCAGAGCCGTGGCGCCGATTATGCCGACGTGCTCAAGGATGCACAGGCGCTGGGCTATGCCGAGGCCGATCCCACCGCCGATGTTTCCGGTCTGGATGCCCTGCGCAAGATCATGCTGGCCTGCGCCGTTGCCTTTGAAAAGCTGCCCTGTGAGGGTCTGTATCACGAGGGTATCGTGGATCTGGCCGCCGAGGATGTTCGGGACTTCCAGTCCATGGGCTACACCTGCCGACTGGTTGCCAAGGGCGGCCCGGTGGACGACACCGTTTTTGCCTTTGTGGAGCCTACACTGGTGCCTGCCAGTGCTGCCGAATGTGCCGTCAAGGACAACTACAATCTGGCCCGGTATGAAGCAAAATGCGCCGGCGACATCGTGTTGATCGGTCAGGGCGCAGGCCGCTTCCCCACCGCCTCCGCCGTGCTGCGGGATCTGTCCGATGTGCTGTCCGGTCAGCGGATGATGATGCCTCAGGGTTGCGTCCGGGTCACCGCCGACTGCACCGGCTGTGGCCATCCCTATTACGTCCGCCTGCCCAAGGCTTTTGCCGCTCAGCTGCCCTGTGATGAGGTGAAGGAGGACGGCGACATCGCCCGGGTCATCACCAAGTCCATTACCGTCAAGGAAATGCACGATCTGGCTGCTCAGCTCCGTCAGCAGGGCGCACAGGTATTTTTCGCTGGAATCGAGGAATAAACATATGTTGAAAGTTGCAAAGTTCGGCGGCTCCTCTGTGGCAGGAGCCGACCAGTTCAAAAAAGTCAAAGCCATTATTCAGGAAGACCCTGCCCGCCGCATCGTGATCGTCTCCGCTGCCGGCAAGCGCAGCTCCAGTGACCACAAGCTCACTGACCTGCTTTATCTGTGCCACGCCCATCTGACCTACGGCGTGCCCGGTGACAACATCCTGCAGCTGATTCAGGATCGTTTTGCCGAGATCCGCTCCGATCTGGGTCTGCAGTACGACGTGGAAAGTGATTTTGCTGCCCTGCGCAGCCGTCTCAGCCGGGACACCACCGCCGACGAGCTGGTTTCCCGGGGTGAATATTTCACCGCCCGTCTGATGGCCGAATATCTGGACTACGATTTCGTGGATGCTGCCGATTGCGTGTTTTTCGGCTTCGATGGTCAGCTGGATCTGGAAAAGACCTATGCCGCCATCAAAGAAGCTGCCGCAAAGGGCCGCGGCATTGTCATCCCCGGCTTTTACGGCTCTCTGCCCTCCGGTAAGATCCGCGTCATGTCCCGTGGCGGCAGCGATATTTCGGGTGCACTGGCTGCTGCTGCCGTGGATGCCGATGTGTATGAAAACTGGACCGACGTTTCGGGCATCCTGATGGCTGACCCCCGCATCGTCAAGGACCCCGCCCCCATCGAGTACATCACCTACAGCGAGCTGCGGGAGCTGGCCTTTATGGGTGCCTCCGTCCTGCACGAGGACTCCGTCCAGCCGGTCAAGGACAAGGGTATTCCCCTGAACATCCGCAACACCAACCGTCCTCAGGATGCCGGTACCATGATCGTGGAGAAGATCTCCAAAAAATCCGCCAATCAGGATCGGTTCATCACCGGTATCGCCGGTCGCCGCAACTTCACCATCCTGACCCTGCGCAAGCGGAACATGAATCTGAACGTCACCCTCTCTCAGGTGCTCAAGATTCTGGAACGCAGCCACATCACCGCCGAGCACATCACCTTGGGTCTGGATTCCTTTGCACTGGTGGTGTCCAGCGCTGTGCTGGGTGACCGTTTGTACGAGATCATCGGTGAAGTGCAGAATGTCTGCGCACCCGATGACATTCAGGTACAGGATCAGGTGGCACTGGTTGCCGTGGTTGGCCGCAAGATGACCTATCGCCCCGGTACTTCCGGCAAGATTTTCCGGGCACTGGGCGACGCAGGCATCAATATCCGTACCATCAATCAGGCCGCCGACGAGATCTCCATCACCGTTGGCGTGGACAACAATGACTTTGAAGCTGCCATCCGGGTTTTGTACGAAGGATTTGCAGGTTAACCGAAAGGAGTACATTTTATGAAACAGTTTAATGTGGCCATTCTGGGCGCTACCGGCGCTGTCGGTCGTGAAATGCTGAAGATTCTGGAAGAATATGACTTCCCCGTGGGCGAGCTGCGCCCCCTGGCCTCTGCCCGCAGTGCCGGCTCCACCGTTCCCTTCAAGGGCCAGGAGATTCTGGTGCAGGAAGCCCGGGAAGACAGCTTTGCGGGTATGGATTTCGTGCTGGGCGCGGTAGGCGGCGGCATGGCAAAGCAGTTTGCCCCTCACATCGTCAAGGCTGGTGCCGTCTTTGTGGACAATAGCTCCTCCTTCCGTCTGGATCCCGATGTGCCGCTGATCATTCCCGAAGTGAACGGTGCTGACGCCTTCAAGAACAAGGGCATTATCTCCAACCCCAACTGCTCCACCATCATCACCCTGATGGCAGTTGCTGCACTGAATGAGATTTCTCCCATCGAGGCCATGACTGCCTGCACCTATCAGGCCGTGTCCGGCGCCGGTCAGGCCGGTCTGCAGGAGCTGGAGAACCAGATGGAGGCCATTTCCAAGGGTCAGCCGGTGGAGCGCAAGACCTTCCCCCATCAGATCGCCCTCAACGTCATTCCTCACATCGGTGATGTTCTGGACAACGGCTATACCCAGGAGGAAATGAAGATGCAGAACGAGGGTCAGAAGATCCTCCATCTGCCCGAACTGAAGGTCAGCTGTACCTGCGTCCGTGTGCCCGTCATGCGTTCTCACTCCATTTCCGTCACGGTGAAGACCAAGGAGAAGATCTCCATCGAACAGGCCAATAAGGCCATTGCCGCCTTCCCCGGCTGCAAGCTGATCGAGGACTACGAAGGCCGGGATTATCCCACGCCGCTGGACACCTCCGATCAGGATCTGGTGTGGGTGGGCCGCATCCGCGAGAATCTGACCTGCGATACTGGCTTGAACCTGTGGTGCTGTGGCGACCAGGTGCGCAAGGGCGCTGCCGCCAACGCTGTCCAGATTCTCCAGTTGTTGGCAAAGGGTCAGTAAACTGCTAAAAATGCATAAAATATGCCCCCGGAACGACGTTCCGGGGGCTTTTTCATTCTATTACGCGATTAACCGCACTTGGAGAAACCGCAGCTGCGGCAGATGACGCAGCCGCCCTCGTGCTCCAGCTTGGCGCCGCATTCGGGGCAGAAATGCATCTGGTCGGTGGGCAGAGAGGCACTGGATGCCTTGGGGGCGTGGGTCACCGGGGTACGGCGCTCGGCCTCCATGGGCTGAGGACAGCCACCGGCGTTGTGCTCCTCAATATATTTGGCCACTTTGGCAACCACCTTGGCGATGGCATCGGGACAGGAGGTGCAGCTCATGCCCTGCTGACGGATGGTGCTGGGGCAGCGGATACCCTTCAGCTGATCGTAGATCTCCTGCACCGAGATGCCGGAACGCAGCGCGACAGACACCAGACGGGCGGTAGCCTCACTCTGAGAGGGGCAGCCGCCAGCCTTGCCGGTGGAGGTAAAGACCTCGCAGATGCCGTTTTCGTCGTAGTTGACGGTAATATACAGGTTGCCGCAGCCGATCTTCACCCGCTCGGTAAAGCCCTGGGTGATGGCAGGACGGGGACGGGGCTTGACCTCGGTAAACACAGGTGCTGCAGGCTCTTCAGCCTTGTCCTCACCGGATACCTTGCCGATGTTGAGCACCTGACTGTCGCGGCTGCCGTCACGGTAGATGGTGACACCCTTGCAGCCCAGCTGATAGGACAGGCGATAGACTTCCTCCACCTCTTCCTTGGTGGCATCATGGCGGAAGTTGACCGTCTTGGAAACGGCGTTGTCGGTGTATTTCTGGAAGGCCGCCTGCATACGGGTATGATACAGGGGAGAAACATCATGGGCGCACACAAAGACCTTGCGAATATCGGCGGGAATCTCCTCGATATGGGCGATGGTGCCCTCCTTGGCGATGCGCTCCATCAATTCTTCGGAGTACAAACCACGGGCCTTCAGGGTCTCCAGCAGAACGGGATTGACCTCCACCAGACGGGTATTGTCCATCACGTTGCGGATGTAGGCAAAGGCAAAAATAGGCTCAATGCCGGAGGAGCAGCCGCCAATCATGGAGATGGTGCCGGTGGGAGCGATGGTGGTAACGGTGCCGTTGCGCAAAGGAGCCTCATCCTTATAGATGGACTCGCCGAACAGGGGGAAGCTGCCGCGGATGGCGGCCAGTTCCCGGCTGGCGTTGTGACCGCACTGGTTGATGAAGCCCATCAGATGCTCGGCCAGATCCACACCCTCGTTGGAATCGTAGGGGATGCCCAGATAGAGCAGCATATCGGCAAAGCCCATGACACCCAGACCGATCTTACGGGTGGAACGGGTGACCTCACCGATCTTTTCCAGAGGATAATTGTTGATGTCGATGACGTTATCCAGGAAGTGAACCGCCAGCGTGATGGTGTTGCGCAGCTCCTGATAGTCGATCTCCCAGCCCATCTCGGTCTTTTTCAGCATCTTGACCAGGTTGATGGAGCCCAGGTTGCAGCTCTCATAGGGCAGCAGGGGCTGCTCGCCGCAGGGATTGGTGGACTCGATTTCGCCCTGGGAGGGCACCACGTTGTCCCGGTTCAGACGATCCAGGAAGATGATACCCGGCTCGCCGTTGGACCAGGCGGCCTCCACGATCTCGTCAAACAGCTTGCGGGCGTTCTTTTTGCCGCAGGGCTGCTTGGTACGAGGATCGATCAGATCGTAATCCTCGTTCTTTTCCACAGCCTGCATAAAGGCCTCGGTCAGGCCAACGGAGATATTGAAGTTGGTGATATCGGCGTTGTTCTTTTTGCAGCGGATGAACTCCTCGATGTCGGGATGATCTACCCGCAGGATACCCATGTTGGCGCCCCGACGGGTACCGCCCTGCTTGACGGCCTCGGTGGCCATATTGAACACACGCATGAAGCTGACCGGGCCGGAAGCCACACCGCCGGTGGATCGAACGGTGGCGCCCGCCTGCCGCAGGCGGCTGAAGGAGAAGCCGGTGCCGCCGCCCGACTGATGGATGAGGGCAGCATTTTTCACCGTGTCAAAAATGTCCACCATGCTGTCATCGATGGGCAGGACGAAGCAGGCGCTCAGCTGGCCCAGAGGCCGTCCGGCGTTCATCAGGGTGGGAGAATTGGGCAGGAACTTCAGGCTGGTCATCAACTCGAAGAAAGCGTCGGACAGGCCCTCTACGCTGGCGGTCTCGCTGTATTTTGCATCGGCGGCAGCTACGCTGTCGGCAACTCTGCGGAACATCTGCTCCACAGTTTCCACCGGCGTGCCGTTTTCGTCCTTGGCCAGATAGCGGCGCTTGAGGACTTCCATAGCGTTGCTGCTGATATCGGTCATTGCCATATTATAAAAACCCCTTACTTTTTCAAATCTATTTCCATGATAACTATATCTTGTATTTCCTCAAAAAGCAAGACCCAAAATATATAATTTTATAATACTTTTTTGGTATATAATAACAATCTGTAAAAACCGAGAATTTAAAAGTGAATTCTTGCAAATGTATAGCTATCTATAGTATAATAATTTATTATGACGTTTTTGCGAGGTATTTCTATGAATCTGCACGCAATCCTGCACATTTTGGAACACGCTTTGGTGGACAGTGCCAAGGCGCTGCCCTTTTTATTTCTGGCCTACCTGCTGATGGAAGCCGCTGAACACTATCATTCTGCAAAAATGGAAAAGGCCATCCGGGGCATCGGCAAGGCTGGCCCGCTGGTAGGCGCGGCGCTGGGCTGTATCCCCCAGTGCGGCTTTTCTGCCAGTGCCTCCAACCTGTTTGCCGCCGGTCTTTTGAGTCGGGGCACACTGATGGCCGTCTTTCTTGCCACCTCCGACGAAGCGCTGCCCATGCTACTGGGCGCATCCTCCGGCCGGGACATGATCCTTCCTCTGCTGGCAGCCAAGGTGGTCATCGGCATCATCGCCGGTTACGCCGTGGATTTTTACATGAACCGCTGGGGTCGTCCCCGGGAGCTGTTTGACCTGTGCGAGGACTGCGGCTGCGAGGAAGAGGGCTCTGGCATCCTCAAGCCCGCTCTGTGGCACACCGGACATATTCTGTTGTATATTTTCCTGCTGAATCTGGTTCTGGGACTGGCCATGGAGCTGCTGGGCGAGGAGCTGCTGGGCAAGCTTTTGCTGGAGGGCAGCGTTCTGCAGCCCTTTGTGGCAGCGTTGGTGGGGCTGATCCCCAATTGCGCCGTATCGGTGCTGCTGACCCAACTGTATCTTGCAGGCAGTCTGAGTTTTGGCTCCCTGCTGGCCGGTCTGTGCTCGGGCGCAGGCCTGGGTCTGGCCGTTTTGGTGAAGATGAATCGCTCCAAGCGGGAAAACATCACCATCACCACCACCCTGTATGCCATTTCCGCCCTGTGCGGTCTGGCAGCCCATCTGCTGTTTTAAGGAGTGCTGACCATGAAAAATACCCCCACCCTGCATACCGATCATTTGACGCTGGATCGGTTCACCCTGGAGGATGTGCCCGCCGTCCGGGACACCCTGTATACCGAGGCGGTGTGCCGCAACCTGTTCATCACTCCCGGCAAAACCACCGAAGAAGTCACCGAAAACATTCAATGGCTGCTGGACGGTTATGAAACAAAAGAAGATTTTCATCAGTGGGCCGTCCGGGAAAACGGCCTGTGTGTGGGTCGCATGATGCTCACCGTCAGCCGAAGATTCCACACCGGCACGGTGGCCTATTATCTGGCGGAAAGCACCTGGGGAAAGGGCTACATGACCGAGATCCTGCGCCGGGTCATCGACTTCTGCTTTGATGATTTGGGACTTAACCGGGTGGAAGCCGACCATTTCGCCCGCAATCCCGCCTCGGGCAGAGTGATGGAGAAGGCCGGCATGACCCGGGAGGGGCTCATGCGACAGAAATACTGCAAGGACGGAGAATTTCTGGATGCCGTACTGTACGCCGTTTTGAAAGAAGACCGGAAATAAACAAAAAGCGAGATGCCGCAGCATCTCGCTTTCTTTATGTAGATTTCTTTACTTTCTGTCGCGGAACATGCTCAGAATATCGTCAAAGGGATCCTTTTTCTTGGAGGGGGCGGGCTGGGCATCCTCAGCGACGGCGCGGGGCTTTTCCTGCACAGGCTGCTTGGGGGCGCTCTGCATCATCTGGACAAAATCGGGCACTTCCAGCTCGTCTGCCTTGGGAGCGGCGGGAGCAGCGGCTTCAGCCTTGGGCGCCTCGGCGGGCTTATCCTCCACGGCAACGGCAGCGGGCTTTGCCAGACCGGTGGGCTGAGCGTCAAAGCCGGTGGCAACCACGGTGATGCGGATCTCGTCATCCAGGCCCTCGTCAATGGCGGCGCCGAAGATGATGTGAGCCTCGGGATGGGCAGCTTCCTGCACCATGGCAGCGGCCTGCTCCACCTCTTCCAGACCCATATCGGGAGAACCGGTGATGTTCAGCAGCACGCCGCGAGCGCCGGAAATGGAGGTTTCCAGCAGGGGAGATTCGATGGCCATCTTGGCGGCCTCGGCAGCCTTTTCCTTGCCGGAGGCACGACCGACGCCCATGTGGGCGAAACCGGCGTTGCGCATAATGGTGGCAACATCGTTGAAGTCCAGGTTGATCAGACCGGGAACGGTCATCAGCTCGGAGATGGACTGAACGGCCTGACGCAGCACGTTGTCGGCTACTTCAAAGGCGTTCTGGAAGGTGATCTTCTGATCGGACACCAGTTTGAGGCGCTCATTGGGGATGACCACCAGGGCATCCACCTTTTCCTTCAGCTCGGAGATACCGGCGTTGGCCTGGTCGATGCGGCGGCGACCCTCAAAGTTGAAGGGGCGGGTAACCACGCCCACGGTCAGGATGCCCATATCCTTGGCGATCTCTGCCACGATGGGCGCGCCGCCGGTGCCGGTGCCGCCGCCCATACCGGCGGTGATGAACACCATGTTGGCGCCTTCCAGCATCTTGCGGATCTCATCCTCGCTCTCCTGTGCAGCCTTGCGGCCCATCTCAGGATTACCGCCTGCGCCCAGACCGCGGGTCAGCTTGTCGCCGATCTGCAGCTTCATGGTGGCAGCGGAATAGTTCAGACACTGCTTGTCCGTATTGATAGCAACGAAATCAATGCCCCGGACGCCGCCGGTGATCATTCGATTGACGGCATTGCCGCCGCCGCCGCCCACGCCTACTACGCGGATGGCAACAGTTGTATCAGAGCCATATTCAAAAGCAAAACCCATGGTGTACCCTCCATTATGTGAACTTCAGTCTGTTGTGGGAATAAAACGTGCCGTCTGGACATCCGAAAGATCCAGCGTACCCCGGGCGTTGGTGCCCAGCTTGTCCTGGATGATGGTATGCAGATACCGCAATTTTTTGTCCAGATCTTCGGTGGAACCGATCTCAACGGTAAATCTTTCCAGGTAATTAAAGCGAATATCGTATTGTTTGGAAAAATCCATTCCACCTATATTTTGTAGTATACCATCATCTTCCGCAGTATTCAATAACAAAAACAAGGGTTTTTCAAGATCTTCCTGCAAAATTTCAACATATTTTCCGATTTGGGGTTCTTTAAGGGTCACGCCGTAAATTCTGGTGAGGCTGGTGGGGGTAGACGAGGAAGTTTTTTCCAAAAGCTTGCCGTTCCGGTCGATGAGCCAGCGTCCCGTTCCGCCCAGCTGGATGGTTTGGGTTTCGTCCTCGGGATCGGGAACCTGGATCTTTTCATCCTCGATGACGGCGATGGCTACGCACTCGGTGACAAGGATCTCCACCCGGTCAGGATAACGCCTGCGGATCTGCACGGTGTCCAGATAGGGGCAGGCATCAAAAATTCGGTCGATAATGGAAAATTTGTCAAACAGAACCAAATTGTCTCCCGGCTCCAGACCGGTGGCCTCAATGATGTGTTCCTTGCTGTAGCGGGTATCGCCGGTGAGGGTGAAGGTCTGCACCTTGAAGAAGATGGTCATGGCGGCAATGATGGCTACCACCCCCACCAGAAGGCACAAAAGCACCAGCACGGTGGGCGCACCGCCCCGCCGTGCACGACGGCGGCGCCGGCGCTCTTTGGATTGTCCTTTTCGCTGTGCCATAGTGCCTTTCCTTTCCTGGATGTTCAGTCGTCCACACGCCGGATGCTTGCTCCCAGCGCGATCAGTTTTTCGGCAAAGTGCTCGTACCCACGGTCAATATGGGTCAGAGCCTCTACCCGGCTTTCGCCCTGTGCGGCCAACGCTGCCACAACCAAAGCAGCTCCGCCCCGGAGATCGGTGCTGCGCACCCGGGCACCGTGGAGCTGTCTTCCGGTGACCAGCGCCGTTCTTCCGCTGATGCGGATGTCTGCTCCCATGCGCTGCAGCTCGGCAGCGTGTCGGAAGCGGTTTTCAAAAATGGTTTCGATAAACAGTGCACTGCCCTGTGCAGTACAGGCGGCAGCCATCAGGGGTGCCTGGCTGTCGGTGGGAAATCCCGGGTAGGGCATGGTGCGCACGGTAGGCATACTGCCCAACCGTTTGGGTGCCAGCAGAGTGATGGTGCGTCCCGCCGAGCGAACGGTGCAGCCAGCATCCCGCAGGCATTGGATCACCGTGCCAACGTGTTCCGGCTCAGCGCCCGTGAGGGTCACTTCCCCACCGCAGGCCGCAGCGGCGCACAAAAAGGTAGCCGCTTCGATCCGGTCGGGCAGGATGGTGTGCTCCACGTCCCGCCGGGGTGTGCTGCCCGAAACAGTGATGGCGCTCTCGCCTCCGCCCAAAACCAGCGCCCCGGCCTTACGGAGAAACTCCTGCAGATCGGTGATCTCGGGCTCTCGGGCAGCGTTGATAATGCGGGTGACCCCGCCGCAGGCGGTGGCGGTGAGCAAGGTGTTTTCGGTGGCTCCCACACTGGGAAAACTGAGGATGATATCCCTGCCCTGCAGGTCGCTGGCCTCGCACAGAATGTCGCCCCCCTGCTCCCGGATGACGGCTCCCAGCTTTCGCAGAGCCGACAGATGCAGGTCGATGGGCCGCTGACCGATGTCGCAGCCGCCGGGCAGGCTGAGCCGCGCTCTTCCACAGCGGGCCAGAATGGGTCCCAAAAAGATCACCGAAGAGCGCATTTCCCGCATCAGCTCATGGGGAACGTCCCAGCGATCCACAACGGTGGAATCCACCGTGACGGTGTCCCCTTCCCTACTGACTTTGCAACCCAGATGCTCCAGAATCTGGATGGCTGAGCGCACGTCCCGCAGGTCGGGGCAATTATGTAACACATTGCGGCCGCCATTCAGCAAGGTAGCCGCCAAAATGGGCAGAACGCTGTTTTTCGCGCCGCTGATGGGGACGCTCCCACGCAGGGTCTGCCCGCCCTGCACCACATAATAAGACATCAGAAAGACTCCTTTCGAGCCATTCTATGTCTTTCCCGCCTTACAGGTTCTTGAGTGTCTGGTAAATATGCTCCAAAACGTCGGGCTGGGCCTTTGCACGGGCATTTTTGCCCATCTCCACCAGCGTATCGGGTGCCTGCAGCAGACTCCAGGCGGTATCGTAGATCAATTCAGGTGTGGATTCCTTCTCGGTGATGACCTTGACCGCGCCGGCGGCTTCCAGAATCCGGGCGTTTTTCTCCTGATGGTTCTCTGCTACATAGGGCGAGGGTACCACCATGGCGGGTGTTCCTGCGGCGCACAGCTCGGACAGGGTGCCGCCGGCTCGGCACAGGATCAGATCGGCCTTTGCCAGCACCCGATCCATGTCGTAGATGTAGTCGGTCAGGCGGAAGTTGCCCTTGTCGGTGACCACACCGGCCTTTGTCAGTGCATCCTTCATCCAGCCGTAGTGGGAGGCGCCGCTGACCTGCAGCAGATTGAACTGCTGCCGCTGGGTCACCAGTTGGGCTACCTCCACCATTTTTTCATTCATATACTTGGCACCCACACTGCCCCAGAAGCAGACCAAAGTGGGCTTGTCATTGTCAAAGAGAGGTGCATATTCCTTCTCCCGGCAGCGAATGATTTCTTCCCGAACGGGACTGCCGGTGAGCACGCAGCGCTTGGCACCGGGCACCAGCTTTTCGGTCTCAGCAAAGGACAGCATGGTGCAGTCCACCTTTTTCGCCAGCTGCTTGGTGGCGATGCCGGGAGTGGCATTTACCTCCAGAATGGCGGTCTTGATCTCTAGCTGGGCGGCAGCCCGTACCATGGGGAAGCTGGCGTAGCCGCCGGTACCCATGACCACGTCGGGCTGAATGTCCTTGAGAATTTTTTTACATTCACCTGTAGCTTTCTGCATATCCAGCAGGGCGCGGACGGTCTGCTGGATGCCTGCAAGGCTCTTGGAACGGGACAGACCCTTCAGCGGGAAGGTGTAGATGGGATATCCGGCCTTGGCGGCCAGTTTTTCCTCAATGTTCCCCTTGCCGCCCGACAGAAACACCTGACTGCCCGGCTCCTGCTTGCAGATATATCCGGCAACGGCCAGTGCGGGGTTCACGTGTCCCGCCGTTCCGCCGCCTGCAAAGACGATCTTCATAAAACGTCCCTTCTTTCTAAGTTATCCTTCTCTGGGTGCGGGCATTTCTCTCGAAATTGCCAGCAAAATGCCCATTTCAGCCAACTGGATCAGCAGTGCCGTGCCGCCGTAGCTGAAGAAGGGCAGCGCCGCGCCGGTGATGGGCAGCAGGCCGGTAACAACGCAAAGATTCAAAAAGGTCTGCACGGCGACCTGGGTGGTGATGCCCGCCGCCAGCAGCGTACCGAACTTATCGGAGGCATTGAGGGCGATGTAATAGCCCCGCCAGATGAGCAGCGCAAACAGCACCACCAATGTGACTGCGCCCACAAAGCCCATTTCCTCACACCAGACGGCGAAAACGAAGTCGTTGGCCGGTTCGGGCAGGTACAGGTGCTTCTGAATACTTTGACCCAGTCCCAGTCCCCAGAAGCCGCCGCTGCCGATGGCAAGCTGGCTCTGCACGCCCTGGTAGCCTGCGCCCATGGGGTCAATAAAGGGGTCCAGCCACACCCGGATACGGGTCATGGCGTATTTCTGCGTGCGCACATACCAGATGCCGGCCGCACCTACGCCGATACCGCCCAGGCCGAACCAGAACAGGTTGGCCCCGGCGAAATAGATGATGACCATGCCGATGGCGGCGATGATCAAGGTACCCGACAGGTGCTTTTCCCACAGCATTTCCACGGCAAAGACGCCGATGATGAACATGAAAGGCAGGATGCCCCAGCGGAGGGTGTGCATCTTCTTTTTGCCGAAGATGGCGGCCAGGCTGGAAAAGCTGAGGATGACGGCCACCTTTGCCAGCTCCGAGGGCTGGAAGGTACCCAAACCGGGCAGTTTGATCCATCGGGTGGCCTGGTTGATGGTGACCCAATAGTTTTTCAATCCGGGAATTTTGATGGTGGCCATCACCGCCACTGCCAGCAGCAGCGAGGGAATGGCAAAATAATGCAGCTTGTGATAGTCAAACTTGGAAGCAATGAACATGACCACCAGACCGCCTGCGGCAAAGACGCCCTGCCGCAGAATGAAATAGGTGGAGTTGCCGTCCTGGGTGTCATAGGCCGTAGCGTAGCTTGCCGAAAACATACAGATCAGACCCAGGCCCAAAAGCAGGAGGGTCAACAGCAACAGGGGCTGGTCAATATGGCCGCACCGTTCCACGCGCTCTGCCGGTTCCACGGGAGTGGGACGGCGCTGAGGCATGGGGATGGGTTCCGGCGTTTTTTTCTTGCGTGCCATATTGGTGGCGATGGGAAACAGCTCCTTTCGACAACGGTAAAGGGTTTATGCCAACAGAGAAATTGCGCACAGCAGTGCAGTGAGGGCAGATGCCGCGATGACGATCTTCCACTCGCTCCAGCCGCTCATTTCCAGATGATGATGGAAGGGCGCCATTTTGAAGAAACGCTTGCCGTGGGTCAGCTTGAAATAACCCACCTGGATGATGACCGACAGGGTTTCAATGATGTATACCAGACCTACGGGTACCAGGATCAGCGGCATATCATAGGCAAAGGCCATGGCACACACCGCACCGCCCAGAAACAGAGAGCCGGTGTCGCCCATAAAGACCCGGGCAGGATTCTTGTTGAACAGGAAAAAGCCCAGCAGGCCGCCAGCCAATGCCAGCGCAAAGGTGGCTGCGCCGGTGGTCTCACGCAGGAATACCACTGAGAAGAACAGGGCTACCACAAAGGTCACCGAGGCACACAGACCGTCGATGCCGTCGGTCAGATTCACCGCGTTGTCAGCGCCCAGAATGACGATGACGCTGAACAGCAAATACAACAGCCAGGGCAGGCGCAGGGTCACGCCCACAAAGGGGATATACAGGTGGGCTTCCAGATAGCCCATCACCCGCATGACCACCAGAAACAGTACGGCGGCTGCGATCTGCAGCAGCAGCTTCTGCAGGGCGGTCAGACCCTTGTTATGCTTCTTTTTGATCTTGGTCCAGTCGTCTACCATGCCGATAAAGCCAAATACCAGGCTCAGTCCCAGCATCACCAGCGGACGCCAGTCGTGCTGGGCGATCATGGTGGGCAGAGTGGTGAGTACCGCCAGCGTCATGGCGATCATGAAGATCACGCCGCCCATGGTGGGGGTGTTCTGCTTGCCCTTGTGCCAGGTAGGGCCGTCCTCCAGGATCTTCTGGCCGAACTTCAGCTCCCGCAGCTTTTTGATGATGATGGGTGCCAGCAGTACCGCCACCACAAAGGCCACGCCTGCCGTCTGAAGAATGTAGATCAGTCTGCTCATATTCTTTTCTCCTGTCCTTTGAAACGTCTAAAAAGGCTCTTACAGGGAAGCCAGTGCCTTTGCCACTTCTTCCCGTTCGTCCAGATGGAGCTTTTCGCCCCGAATCTCCTGATAGGTCTCCTGTCCCTTGCCCATGAGCACGATGATGTCGTCCTTACGGGCGTTTTGCACGGCCCAGGCGATGGCCTCCCGCCGGTCAACGATGACCTTGGGGCGAGCCTTGCTGTCCATACCGGACAGAATATCGTCAATAATGGCCTGTGGCTCCTCGCTGCGTGGATTGTCGGATGTAACGATGCACAGATCGCAGCCCTCGGCACCGATTTTGCCCATTAGCGGGCGTTTTTCTTTATCCCGGTCGCCGCCTGCACCAAACAAGCCGATGACCCGCCCTTTGGCATAGCCCCGGACGGTGCGCAAGATATTTTCCATACTGTCCGGGGTGTGGGAATAGTCGATCATCACGGTAAAATCCCGGCCGGTAGGTACGATCTCTGCCCGGCCTTTGATGCCGGAGGCGGTTGCCAACGCTTCGGTGATCTGCTCCAACGTCAGCCCCAGTGCCAGACAGCAGCCTGCGGCGGTGAGGGCATTATACACCGAGAACATACCGGGGATGGGCAGGTTCAGACGGGCAATGTCGCAGTCCCGCACCACCACGGCCTGCACGCCGTCGGGCAGCAGGCGAACATTTTTTGCCACCAGCTCGGCGGCGTTTTCCTTGGCCGAAAAGGTGATGGCGGGGCAGTTCTTTTGCTCTGCCAGTCGAGCACCCCAGCGGTCGTCCAGATTGTAAACGGCAGTATCGCACCGATCAAACAGCAGTGCCTTTGCCGCAAAATAGCTGTCCATATCTCCGTGGAAATCCAGATGATCCTGGGTCAGATTGGTAAAGGCGGCGGCTGCAAACTGCAGTCCCAGCACCCGATCCAGTGCCAGACTGTGAGAGGACACCTCCATGGCGGCGCAGGTCATGCCTGCATCGGCCATTTCCCGCAGAATACCGTACAATTCCAGCGATTCGGGGGTGGTACGGGCAGATTCCCGGGCAACTTCCCCGAAAAACACGCCGTTTGTGCCGATTAGACCGCATTTTTCGCCGTTTTGTTCCAAAATATGGCGAATCAGATGAGTAACAGTGGTCTTGCCGTTGGTGCCGGTAACGCCGATCAGCTTCAGCTGGCGCTCGGGATGACCGTGCCAGACGGCGGCAATACGCGCCAGTGCGGCGCGGGTATCTTCGCACTGCCAGACACTGATGTTTTCGGGCAGAGGCTGCGCCGGGGTGTCCTGCACCAGAACGGCGGCAGCGCCCAGCTCCAGCGCCTTTGCAATATACTGATGACCGTCACTGCGGAAGCCCTTGATGGCAACAAACAGGCTGCCGTCAGTGACCTTCCGGGAGTCATAACATACGCTTGCAATTTCCAGATCTGCCGGCCCGGACAGGTGTTTTGCCTGCAGACCGGACAGTAATTCACGTAAGGTCATTCGGTTCTCCTTTCCAGAAGATGAATGGTTGGTTTCAAAATCAATGGGACTGCTGCGCCGTATCGGTGGTCTCCACCGTGATGACCGTGCCGTAGGCCACCTGCGTGCCGCCCACAATATCCTGCTTGGTGACCGTCTGGCTGCCTTCCGACACACCGCCGGCCACGCGGATATACAGGCCCATATTCTGCAGGGTGGACTTGGCATTGCTCAGGGTATGGCGGGTCAGATCGGGAACGGTCACCTGCTTGTCGGGCTTGGTGCCGCCCAGATAGAGGATGGCTTTGGTGTTGCTGGATACCGTGGCGTTGGCGGCAGGCACCTGATCGGTAATTTTGGCCTCACTGCCCACGCTGCTGCAGGTCAGACCCAGCTTTTTCAGAGCGGCCTCTGCATCGCTGTAGCTCATGCCGGTGAGATCGGGCATGATGACGCTCTTGGCGTTCTGTTCATCTTCGGTATAAATGGCGTCGATATCCAGATAAGGCAGCGCTTCTTCCATAAAGCGGCGCACGATGGGCGCGGTATTGATACCGCCCGAAATATTGCCCACCGTAGGCATATCCAGCAGCACCAGCACGGCAATCTGAGGATTATCCGCCGGAGCAAAGGCTACGAAGGAGGTCACGTACAGATTGTCCTGACCGGTCTGGTTCATATCGGCGATCTTTTCGGTGGTACCGGTCTTGCCGGCTACCCGATAGCCTGCAACGTAGGCATTTTTACCGGTGCCCACCTTGACCACGCTTTCCAGCATTTCCCGCATGGTCTCAGAGGTTTCTGCCGAGATGACCTGCCGCACCTCGGTGCGCTGGTGGCTTTCCGCTACCGTACCGTCAGCGTTGAGCACTTCCTTGACGATATGGGGCTCCAACAGCGTGCCGCCGTTTGCCACGGCAGACACAGCGGTGATCATCTGCAGAGGGGTCAGTGAGAAGTTCTGACCGAAAGAATAAACCGCAAGGTCAACGTTGGAGCTGAGGTTGAACAGACCCACCGCCTCGCCGGTCAGATCAACGCCTGTTTTGTCCCGCAGGCCGAAGGCCTTCACGTATTCGGCAAAGGTCACACGCCCCATGCTCAGACCGATGTTCATGATGGCCGGGTTGCAGGAGTTTTCCAGCACGTTCCGCAGATTCTGCGCGCCGTGTCCCTGCCGCTTCCAGCAGTTGATGGGCTTGTGCCAGCCCTCTACCATCAGCGAGCCGGAGCAGTAAAACTGGCTGTTTTCGGTGACGATGTCCTCCTCCAGTGCGGCGGCGGTGGTGATGATCTTGAAGGTGGAGCCGGGATAGTACAGGAAAGACACCGGCTTGTTGCTCCACTGCTCATAGACAGCTTCGGATCGAGCAGCAGCCCGCTTTTCGTCGTCGGCAATGGCATCGATCTCAGCCTGCACCCGATCAGACAGCTTAAAGGGATCGTTGGGGTCAAAGTCGGGATAGGAGGCCATGGCCAGGATGCCGCCATCGTTCACGTCCATGACCAGGCCGATGGCCGAGCCCTGCACCTCGTTGTCGTTGTAGGCAATCTCCAGATTTTTCTCCAGAAAATGCTGCAGCACCTCGTCGATGGTCAGCACCAGCGACTGACCCTCTTCGGCGGGATAGTACAGTTCATAGTCCTCGGTAAGAGCATTGCCGTCACGGTCAGTAAGGGTGACCGCCCGACCTGCCGTACCGGTAAGTACATCGTCATATTTCTTTTCCAAACCGGTAAGTCCCTGCTCGTCGGTACCTACACAGCCCAGTACGTGAGCCAGAAAACTGCCGTAGGGATAATATCGGGTGGAGTCGCCCACGAAATACAGGGCACCGCCCAGCTTGTTGTCGTTCATAAACCGGCGCACCAGGTCGGCCTGATCCTTTTCGATGCCCCGGAGGATCACCTGATAGGCGCTGTCCTTGGCGGCCTTGGCGGCCACCGTTTCACTGTCCACCGCGATAAGGGTGGGCAGAGTCTCCACGATCAGCCGGATGCGCCGTTCCCGGATGGTTGCCTTTTGCTCGTCGGTAAGAGTATATTTCTGGTTTTCCGCAAGACCCAGCAGCGACCGCTCTGCCTTGCTCAGGTTGGCAGATTCCTTGGGTGTGATCTGCCGGGGATTGAGGATCAGCATCTCGGTGCTGGCCGAAATGGCAAGAGGCTTGCCGTTGGTATCGTAAATGGTGCCACGAGTTGGGTACAGCGTGATATCCCGGGTCTGATTACTCAGCGCCTTCTGCTGGTAAAAATCCTGGTTGATGATCTGCAGGAAGGCCAGCCGGATGATGACGGCGGATGCAAACAGCACGCAAAAAACCGCCATCATAAACATGATGCGGCCCCGGGTATGACGGTCAGCTTTACGGTCAATTTGGGACATATTGGCTCCTTTTCGGGAAAAACAGGGGAAATTGTTGGGTGTCTTAAGTGCGAAAATGGAGCAAGACGTATCAAACGCCTTACTCCTTAAACGAATCCATTCAAACTATATCCACGGTTCAGTTGAGATATTCCAGCACGGCGCTGAAGGTCTGCGCCAGACGGTTCATCAACCCGGCGCTGTCGGCGGTCTTGTTGGATGCCGCTGCTGCCAGGATCATCCGATCGCCGGTGTCCATCTCCATATAATGCACCTGGCTCTTGTCCAGCTTGACCATGCCCAGCACATTCTCGGCATAGTCCTCCACATAGGACAGGTTGTAGATCTGCTCTTTCTTGGCATTGAGGGCGTTCTGATCATCCTTCAGTCGGGTGATCTCCTGCCGCATCTTGGCGTTTTCCAGATTGATGGTGGCCAGCTGCATATAGCTTGCCACGATGGTCAGCGCCACAGCAAAGACACAGGCCAGAATGACCATGTACTTGCCGTAGGGTACGGCCTGCCGCTGTGCTCTGGGGGACTGTTTGGATTCCAGCACCTCCAGCGGCTGCTGTTCGGTCTGGTTTTGTACCCGTTCTACCGGGAAGCGCTCCAGTTTGACGGCGCTGCTGTCGTTATAACGGCTCATTTGGTTCCTCCTTACAGAATGGGTACTTACAGCTTCTCAGCCACCCGCAGCTTGGCAGAGCGGGCGCGGGGGTTATCGGTCTGCTCTTCATCGGCAGCCACAATCGCGTTCTTGGTAATGACCTTTACCTTGGGCTTGTTGCCGCAGATGCAGATGGGAAAGCTCTTGGGACAGGTGCAGCCCTTGGCTGCATCCAAAAAGGTGTGTTTGACAATGCGGTCTTCCAGCGAATGGAAGCTGATGACGGCACATCTTCCGCCGGGATTCAGACAATCCAGCGCGTCGGCCACAGCGGTTTCCACCGCCCGGAGTTCCATATTTGTCTGAATGCGAATGGCCTGGAAAGTGCGCTTGGCGGGGTGCTGCTTTTCTTTCTTTGCAGCGGCGGGCATGGCGCTCTTGATCACATCCACCAGTTCCAGCGTGGTCTCAATGGGTGCCTGCTCCCGCTTTTTCACGATGGCAGCGGCGATCTTTCCGGCGAAGCGCTCTTCGCCGTACAGGCTGATGATGCGGCGCAGCTCCTCGAAGCTTTCACCGTTGACCACGTCGTAGGCGCTGTAGGGCTGGGTCTGATCCATGCGCATATCCAGCGGCGCGTCGTGCATATAGGAGAATCCCCGTTCGGGGTTGTCCAGCTGATAGGAGGAAACGCCCAGATCGAACAGGACACCGTCGATGCCCGGGATCTCCAGTTCCTCCAGCTTTTCTTTCATATACTCAAAATTGCTCTGCACGAAGGTGATCTTGTGCAGGTGATCGTGCAGTCGGGTCTTTGCGGCAGCCAGTGCCTCCTGATCCCGGTCAAAGCAGATCAGCCGACCCTTGTCGGACAGGCGCTCCGCGATCAGCAGCGAATGACCGCCGCCGCCGGTGGTGCCGTCCACATAGATGCCGTCCGGCTTGATATTGAGCCCCTCCATACACTCCAGGGGCAAAACAGAAACGTGTGCAAACTCCATATCAGACTCCCAGCAGATCCATCATTTCGGCGATTTCCTCGGTATCGGCCGAATCGTTGTAGGCCTTCCACTTGGCGCTGTCCCAGATCTCCACGTGATCATTTACACCGATAACGGTAACATCCTTCTTCAGTTCGGCATAATCCCGCAGAGTCTGGGGAATGAGGATCCGCCCCTGGGCGTCGGGTTCACATTCAAAGTTGGCGGAGAAGAAACGCTGTACCTTACGAGCCTTGGAAGGCAGTGCTGCCAGTTGTTCCTCAAAGGCGTTCCACTTTTCCTGGGAATAGACATTGATGCAATTGTCCAGACCCTTGAAGATGACAAAGTGCTCGCCCAGCTCTTCACGCAGCTTGATGGGGAAGATCAGACGTCCCTTGGCATCAATATTATGCTGATATTCGCCCCGCATCCAATCTCCCCTCCTTCTCAAGATTCTCCACAAAATGGTCAAAAGTGAGCACTTATCCCCACAATTCTCCACCGTATTTTCATTATAGTAAAGTACGTTCGAAAATGCAAGGGGAAATCTTACAGTTTCCTTCGAAAAAATGCCAAAATAACCGGGTGTTTTTTGGTTTTTTTGCTCATTTGCGCAAGTTTTCGCCACAAATGCATAATTCCCCGTGAACGGTGCCATACTGCAATGGAAACGCCCTGTTTTTTGAAGGATGAGAAAGGAAGATGAAATCATGAGCTATCTGAGATGTAACGTCCGCAGCTGCTCCAACAATCAGAATGAGCTGTGCATCCGGGAAGGTATTAAGGTGGACGGCCCCAACGCCGACACCAAGAGCGATACCTGCTGCAACAGCTTTACCCAGCGGGCCGAAAACTACAGCAATGTGGTCTCCCGCCACACCTCTGCCGAGCCTGAGACCGACATCCAGTGCGATGCCATCAATTGCTCCTACAACAAGGATTTCAAATGTATGGCACCCAGCGTGGACATCAGCGGTTCTCATGCATCCAAGGCACACGACACCCAGTGCAGCACCTTCGACTGCAAGAAAACTCTGTAACAAAAAAAGACCGCAGCTGCGGTCTTTTTTCGTGTTTTGACTCTTGACTTTTCCATATTTTCGCGATATATTGTCCTTGTAATGCGAACATTTATTTTATTTGTCTTTATATGGAGGACATTTGTATGCAAATGATGAACGCCATCGTCAAGCCTGCTCTTGGCCCCGGTCTGGAGCTGCGCCAGGTTCCCGTGCCCGCCCCCGGCCCCGGCGAGGTGCTGATCAAAGTACATAAAACCGCCATCTGCGGCACCGACGTCCATATTTACAACTGGGATCCCTGGGCACAGCTGCACATCAAGCAGCCCATGACCATCGGCCACGAATATGTAGGAGAAATCGCAGAACTGGGTGCAGGTGTCACCGGCCTGCAGGTAGGTCAGCGGGTGTCCGGCGAAGGGCACATCACCTGCGGTCACTGCCGCAACTGCCACACCGGCAACATTCAGTGGTGCAAGAATACCAGCAGTGTGGGGGTGGATCGGGACGGCGCTTTTGCCGAGTACGTTTGTATCCCCGCCTCCAATGTGATCCTTATCGACGAAAGCCTGCCAGAAGACGTGGTGGCCTTCTTTGATGCCGTGGGCAACGCCGCCCACACCGCCCTCATGTGGGATCTGGTGGGCGAGGACGTGCTCATCACCGGTGCCGGCCCCATTGGCATCATCGCCGCCGGCATCTGCAAGTACGCCGGCGCACGCCGGGTCATTATTACCGATGTGAACGACTATCGTTTGGAACTGGCTCGCAAGATGGGCGTGGATGCCGCCGTCAACACTGCCAAGGAAGACCTGCCCACCATTATGAAGGAGCAGAAGCTTGCCGAAGGCTTTGACGTGGGTCTGGAAATGAGCGGAAACGGCGGCGCCTTCCGCCAGATGTGCTCTGTCATGCGCAACGGCGGCAAGATCTCCCTGTTGGGTCTGGGCAACAAACCCATCGAGGTGGATATGAACGACATCATCTGCAAGGGTCTGACCCTGCAGGGCATCTACGGCCGCAAGATGGACAACTGGCACCAGATGAGCTATATGGTGCAGGGCGGTCTGGATCTGACCCCCGTCATCACCCACAGATTCCATTACACCCAGTTTGTAGAGGGCTTCGCCGCCATGAACAGCGGCAAGTCGGGCAAAGTCGTTCTGGACTGGACGAAATAAGGAGGAT
>JAGAVA010000132.1 GCA_017620505.1 Clostridia bacterium | reverse complement strand
GCTACCAGGTCAAACTGGAACAAGGCCACCAGACCCCAGTTCAAACCGCCCACAATGGACAAAATCAAAGCAATTCTGCTCATAAAATAACACCTCCTGCCGGGTAGTTTGCGGTTTTCGGATAGAAATATGCAAAGAAGTATGATATACTATAAAAAATAACGCATTGGGAGGTCAAAATGGAGCATCTTACCGATTGTCATACCCATACCTGGTACTCCGGTGACGGCCGGTGCAGCGTGGGCGAGCTGTGTGCGACGGCTCATGCCAAGGGATTGGCGGTGGTGGCCATCACCGACCATTTTGACTATGCCGCAGACGGCGGAAGAGAAGCCGACTGGGATCTGCGGGCGGAGATGCGCCGCAGGGAATTGGAGCAAGCACGGACAAGCTGGGCAGACAGGCTGGAGGTACTTCGGGGGATCGAAATCGGTCAGCCCCACTGGAATCCCCAGGACAGCCGGAAGCTGGCAAACTGCGGTGACTTTGATCTGGTCATCGGCAGCATCCACGATCTGCGGCCGGGAAAACGCATTTATCACGACTACGATTTTTCCACTGTGGAAGCCTGTGACGCGCTGTACCAGCAGTTTTTTGAAGAAGCCCGGGAGATGCTGCGTACCTGTGATTTTGACGTGTTCGGACACTACGATTATCCTCTCCGCAAGATGGACACCGGTGTGGTGCCGCCCAATATGGAGCGGTGGAAGGCGCATATGCTGCCGTTCCTGAAGGAACTGGCACAAAGCGGCGTGGCGCTGGAACTGAACACCACCGGTATGCGCCGCTGGATGGGCAAGCCCGGTGGGGAAGCCTGGATTTTGGAGGCCTTCAGAAGCTTCGGCGGCCGACGGGTGACCTGCGGCTCGGATGCCCATTTTCCCCGGCACGTGGGCTTTGGCGCCCGGGAGGTCTGTGCCATTCTGCGGGAAAACGGCTTTGATAACATAACTGTCTACCGGCAGCGCAAGCCGGTGGAACTGTCGATTTGAGAAAAGAGCGGCTTATGAGAACCTATAACGAAGGTGCATTTGCAAAATTGAATTTATATCTGGGCATTCACGGCCTGCGGGAGGATGGCTATCACGAACTGGAAACGGTCTTTCAGTCCATCGAACTACAGGATCAGGTGAGCATCTCGGTGCACGACAAGGGCGGGATCTCCCTGCGGTGTAACAAGCGGTTTTTGCCCACCGACGAGCGCAATCTGGCCTATAAGGCGGCACTGGCCTTCTTTGAAGCGGCGGGACTGGACAATCCCGGCCTGCATATCAACATCAAAAAGGTCATTCCCGTAGGAGCGGGAATGGCGGGAGGCAGCACCGATGCAGCCTGCGTACTGCGGTTGCTCAACCGGGCTTTTGACCGGCCGCTGTCCAAGGAACAACTGGCAGAAACCGCCCTTAAGCTGGGAGCGGATGTGCCATTCTGTCTGTGGGGCGGCACGGCGCTTGCCGGGGGCGTAGGCGAAAAACTCAAGCCGCTGGCGCCCATGCCCGAGTGCTTCATCGTGGTGGCCAAGCCCCATTTTTCGGTATCCACAAAGGCTGCCTTTGGTCTGTATGACCAGCAGCCAGACCTGCATTGTCCCCACAGTGGCGCCATGGTGCAGGCACTGGAACGGGGCGACTTGAGGGCGATTTCAACCAACCTGTATAATTCACTGGAGAAGCCGGTGGGCGGTCAGCATCCCCGAATTTTGCAAATCATCGAGCGGCTGGAGAGCGCCGGAGCGCTGGGGGCACGGATGACCGGCTCGGGATCGGCGGTGTTCGGAATTTTTGATGACCGGCAGAAGGCAAAAAAGGCCATGCCGGGTCTGCGGTTGCTGTGTCGGGAAGTCTATCTGACCCGGCCTTTAGCAGGGAAAAGTGAGAAATAGCATGAATTTTGTGAAAAAACAGGCGTTTTTGGCCTGGAAATTCTATCGGGAGCAGCTGCTGCGGCTTCATTTGGGCTGCATGCTGGCCTTTCTGGCAGTGTGTGCGCTTTCGGCAGTCGTTTTGGGACTGTTTGCAGAGCAGGCACAGGCTATCGTGGAAAGCTTTATGGCAGAGGTACAGCAGAGCGGACTGGTGGACGAAAACGGCTCTATCAGTTTGGCAGCGCTGTTCGGCAACAATCTGCAGGCCACGCTGACAGCCACCGTCATGGGCTTTGTGCCCTTTGTGTTTCTGCCGGTGTTCTCGCTGGCGTTGAACGGTGCAGTCATCGGCGCGGTACTGGCATTGTCGGGCGCTATGGGGATGCAAACCGGGCAGATGGTGCTGCTGGGATTGCTGCCCCACGGCATCTTTGAGATCCCGGCCATCATGCTGGGTGTGGCCATGGGCCTGTATCTGTGCCGACAGATGAACGGCACTCTGCGCAAACGACCCGGAACGCCCAGAATCGAGGCGGTGCTGCCTCATCTTTGCCGGGTGGCTGTGTTTGGCGTGGTGCCGCTGCTGGCGGCAGCTGCCGTGATCGAGACCTTTGTGACCCCGCTTTTACTGGGTCTGGTGATGTAAGTGTGAACTAATTTCAGGAGGAATATCCTATGGAAGCATTGAAGAAAAGCATTCTTGACCGTGTCGCGGCCTTCCCCGGCCATACGTCCTTTTACTTTAAGGATCTGACCTCGGGTGAAAGCTTCAGCTACAATTCCGACGAGCCCATGAGTGCCGCCAGCGTCATTAAGCTGACCGTCATGGCAGAGCTGTTCCGGCAGATCGAGGAGGGAAAGGTGTCCCGGGATCAGAAGCTGATCGTCCAGGACGAAAACCGTGTGCCCATCTGCGGCGTGCTGACCCTGATGCACAGCGGCATGGAGGTCACGCCCATCGACCTGTGCTGGCTGATGATCACCATTTCGGACAACATGGCTACCAATATGCTCATCGACCTGCTGGGTGTGGACAACATTCAGGCCAACAACGAGCGGCTGGGACTGGAGGGCGTCAAGCTGTCCCGCAAGCTGTTTGAAAAGCGCCCCGAGTTCCGGGGTATGCGCAACTATATTTCCGGCAACGGCATCGGCAAGCTGCTGGAAATGATCTACAAGGGTGAAGTGGTCAGTAAGGAAGCATCTAAGGAAATGATCGATATGATGCTGGCGCAGCAGTGCACCAATAAGATCCCCCTGCTGCTGCCCGGTGAAGGCCGTGCCGCCCACAAGACCGGCGAGGATGACGGCATCACCCATGATACCGGCATCATCTTTGCCAAGAAGCCCTTTATCGTCTGCTTCTGCAACTGGCAGCTGGAAGCGGGCTCCGAAGGCCGCATGAATGTGCAGATCGGTCAGATCACCCGGGAACTGTGGGACGCCATGGGCGGTGAACCCGACGAGGAATGATGACGGTCCTGATCGTAGACGGACAGGGCGGCCGTCTGGGAAAACAGCTGGTAAAAGAGGTGCGTGAGCGCTTTCCCCAGCTTTCTCTGATGGCGGTGGGCACCAACAGCATGGCCACCGAAAGCATGCTGAAGGCCGGTGCAGACCGGGCAGCCACCGGTGAAAATGCCGTGGTGGTGGCCTGCCGTAAGGCCGATGTGATCATCGGGCCGGTGGGCATCGTCATTGCAGATGCCCTTTTGGGCGAAGTGACCCCCGCCATGGCAAAGGCCGTAGGACAGAGCGATGCAGTGCGCATCCTGCTGCCCTCGGACAAATGCGACACCTTTATTGCCGGTGTGGGAAGCACCGGCATGAGCGCCCTCGTAGAGGATGCCATGGAGAAGCTGGCAAGTCTTTTGAAGTAAAAACCTCAGAAATAAGGAGGAAAACATATGTCTTTCAACGGTAGCGCAGGAGATCATCAGTTCAGCGTTTATTTTGCTCCCCGCGGACGCGATCGTATGTATCAGCTGGGTATGAAGATCGCACAGGAGCATCTTAGTCCCGCAGACCGTATCATCGGCGTGATCGGTGAGGCAGGCTCGGGCAAATCCATGATCATCAAGGGTATGTTCCCCGGCATGGAGCTGACCAACGACGACGAGGGCGTGAATGTCCGTCCTCTGCCCCTGCTGTGTCAGGACGAGGAAAACCGCTTCTATTCTCCCCATACCTATCATCTGGATATGCGCTTTGAGATGGGCTTTTCTCAGCTGCATACGCTGGTGGAGGGCATTCAGGAGGCGGTTGCCCGCGGCAAGCGGGTCATTATCGAGCATTTTGACTTGGTTTATGAGGCCCTGCACTTCAATGCAGACCTGATCGTGGGCATCGGTGAAGAGGTCATTGTCACCCGTCCTAATATTTTTGGCCCGCTGCCCTCTGACGTGGCCCGCATCGTGCACAAGTCGGTGCGTACCCGTCTGATGGCCCACACCGCAGAGGACCTTGTGGAGTGGCATATGCCCGAAAAGGAAGTCATGCGTGCACAGCACGGCGACATCAAGAACGGCTTTTTGATGATCTTCCACGACAGTCCCCCCGATGTGGATCTGGACGAGCTGGAAGCAAAGGTGCAGGCCGATATTGCCGCTGACTTTCCGGTGGAATATGTGGACGACCGCACCATTCGCATCGGCGGCAACAATCAGCCCTGTACCGGCCCCCGTACCCATGTGTCCAGCACCGGTAAGATTACCGGTTTCCATCTGCTGAAGGAGATCATTTACGATCACCGCAACCAGCGGTGGCTGCTGGTGGGTCGTGTCAATACCTCTGAGGGCGACCGTCTGCACCACTTCAACAACCTGATGCTGGAGTAAGCCGATGAAGATCATGGGCATTGATCTGGGAAAGGCACGCACCGGCGTGTGCGTGTCCGATCTCAGCGGCTTTTTGGCCGGTCGATCCATCACCATTGCCGAGCACAACCGGGAGCGGCTTCTGCAGGCCGTCTGCAAGGAAATCGAAGCAGAAAAGCCCGGACGGATCGTGGTGGGACTGGCCCTCAATATGAACGGCACCGAAGGGCCCAAGGCGCTGGAGTGCCGGGAGTTTGCCGCCCAGCTGCAGGAGAAATCCGGGCTGGAGGTGGTGCTCTGGGATGAGCGGGGCAGCTCGGTCACCGCAAACCGCATCCTCAGCGATGCGGGCAAAAAGCGGGACAAGCAGCGGGCCAGGGTGGACGCCGTGGCGGCACAGGTCATCCTGCAGAGCTATTTGGATTTTTACAATATGCAGAAGAATCGCTGAAAGGACGCGACGAAAATGGATTTTTATGAACTGGTAAAGGCCCGGTACTCGGTGCGCAAGTATGCCGACAAGCCGGTGGAAGAAGAAAAGCTGCAGAAGGTGCTGGCTGCAGGCGCTGCCGCACCCACTGCAAAGAATCAGCAGCCCCAGCATATCTATGTGCTGGAGAACAAGGAGGCCATCGAGAAGATCCGCGGCATCACCCGCTGCGCTTTTGATGCACCGGTGGTTCTGATGGTGTGCGGCGACAAGGACAAGGCATGGGTCAATCCTTTCAACGGCCGCAGCTCGGCCGAGATGGACTGCTCCATCGTCACCACTCAGATGATGCTGCAGGCGCAGGAGCTGGGTCTGGGCACCTGCTGGGTGTGCTGGTTTGATACTGCGCTGACCAAGCAGACCTTTGGTATCCCTGAGAACGAGGATGTCTTTGCGCTGCTGCCGCTGGGTTATCCTGCCGAGGTCAGCAAGCCCTCTTCCATGCATGAGAGCCGCAAGGCACTGGAGGAAACGGTGGTGCGCCTGTGAAGCTGAACAAGGTTTCCCGGATGCTGTTTGCTTTGGCGGCACTGATGCTGGGCGGTATTCTGCAGAATGCCACCGGTATGCAGTTGTTCTTCTGGCTGGGCATCGCCGGCTGTGTGGGAATTTTCGGATTTCTGGGCCGCGGCGAAGAGTTTAAAGCCAGAAAAGAGAACAAAAAGAAATAAAGAATGGAAAAAGCGCACAGATTTCAAAAAAGGAAGTCTGTGCGCTTTTTGTGTGTCAAAAAGCTGAACTGTGTGAATTTTTCTGTGATCTCTGATCTTCTATGTTATGCCGTGAGGCCACGGTTATAGGATTCTTTGATCCTAAAAGACCTTATTTCACGGGTGCCCAGGCCATAAAATCAAAACTGACCGTTACGTCTCCGTACGTTACTTGAATCTCCTCAAGCCCGGGTCGCAGGGACTCTACTCTGAATTTTCCGTCCTCTTGCAGTTCAATGTTGCAAAAATCAGAGACCGGGCAGGTAACGGTATAATCGTCTCTGATAATACTGCCATTTACAATTAGCGTGTAGTACCGGTCGGTTTCAGGATTTCCGTGGGCGATGTTGGCGCCAAAGACATCACCGGAGATTCGACTATAGGGGAATAAGAAACAAAAGCTCTCTTGGGTAATGGGTAGCTCTGAATCTAACGGTTTGTCACAGACACGCTCAAGCAAGCGGGTTTTCGAGCCATTCAGATGCAGAACAAGGGCATTTCGCGAAAGA
The DNA here is from genome assembly GCA_017620505.1 of Clostridia bacterium. Classification (GTDB taxonomy): domain Bacteria; phylum Bacillota; class Clostridia; order Oscillospirales; family Butyricicoccaceae; genus UBA4644. The sequence continues at coordinate 15,191 of JAGAVA010000132.1, read as the reverse complement.
AGGGCAACATCCCCGCGATAAAAGGGCGTGGACGGGGTATAGGGTTCGCCGCGGAAAAGACAAATTTCATCGGCAAAGTCGCAGGCGTTGTCCCACTTGAAATCTACGTTATCCTTGTATCCCAGCGCCCGCAGGATGAAAACCACGTAGTGAGTGGTCTGGATGGTGTCAGAGCCGCCGTAGGTGGTGGCAGAGGTGCCGTTGGTGAGGCCGTTGGCATAGGCGTAGCCTACATAGGGGCGCATAAAGTCCGAGACATCGGTAAAAGGAATGTCCCATGTTCCGACAAGGGCCTCTTGCTCCTTGCCCAGCAAACGGATGAGCATGATCAGTCCCTGATCCCGGGTGGGCTTTTTATCCAGATCAAAAATGGGGGTACCGTCGGGGTTGTTTCCGGTGCCGCGGAACAGGCCCAGGGTATAGAGGGTTTCTGCGGCGATCTGCCGCTCTCCGTTTTCGGCAAAGGCGGTGGGAATGACACCGCAAAACAGCAGTACGGTCAGCAGCAGGCTAAAGATTCGCTTTTTCATTGCGCAGCATCCTTTCAACTTGTTGTATTAGGGCGTTTTCGATGCCTAATGACAGTTTACTATTCTTTTAACAAAAAAGGAAGAAAAAAGGAACGAACTCGAAAAAGTTCGTTCCTTTTCGTTGTTTTATAGCGATCAATACATTCTGTACAGCAGGGCGGCGAACTGGGCGCGGGTGATGGTGCCCAGGGGATCGACCTTGCCGCCGTCACCGCCGGTGATGATGCCCAGTGAGGTCAGCAGATCAATGTGATCCCGAGACCAGTCGGGGATCATATCAGCGTCGGCAAAGGTGCAGGGGCTGTAGCTGTAGCCGCGGGTCAGGGTGCGGCCCAGAATGGTCATGATCTGAGCACGGGAGCAGGCGTTCTGGGGCAGCAGCACGCTCTTGCCCATGCCGTCCACGCTGCCCTTCATGATGCCAAGGGCATACATGGCTTTCACATGAGGCAGCGCCCAGTCGGAGATCTGACCGGCATCCTGATAAGGCAGCTCCACACCGGCGTACTGCGCGGTGTCCACACCCAGATAGCGGGACAGCATGGTGGCGGCCATTTCGTTGTTGACACGGGTCTCGGGGTTGAAGCTCTCAGAGGGAGAGAACACGCCCTTGCCCAGCAGATACTGGGCGTGAGAGGCGGCCCAATGATCGGTCATGTCGGCAAAGGTACTGTCTAACTTGCCCATGTCCAGACTCTTGCGAGCCATGTTGCCCATGGAATCCCGAACGGTGAGGGTAATGCGGTGAAGCAGTTCATCTTCGGGCAGCTGAGCGGTGACGGTGTTGTTTTTCCAGGTGAAATCGGTGGCTTTGCCGTCAATGCGCAGGATGATGTCGGACTTGGCGAGGGCAACCTCGCCGGTTTCGTTGATGGCGGCGGTCAGTGTGCCGTCAGCGGCCGTCATGGAAATGTGGGGCGGGATCACATCGGCGGTGACCGCGCCGAAATGCCCGGTGATCTGATCCGCCAGCAGAGAGCCGGTGCCGGCACCGCTGCAGGCAAAGCCCAGCAGCTGGACGGCATGATCGGGAATGGTAACGGCGGCGGTCTGCCAGCCTTCACCGGTGAGATTCATGGGTTGGGTGATGATGCTTTCATCCTCCAGCAGGAAGAGCCACTGCCAGTCGCCGGTACCCTTGGCGCTGAGGGCCAGATGAGAGGGGCCGGAAAGCTTGACGGGATCGGACAGCAGATATTCAGCGCTGTCCTCGGCCTCGCCGGAGTAGGTCAGGGTTAGGGCGGCGGCACCGTAGCGAACCTGAGTCAGGTCGGTGGTGCGGCTTGCGGTGGCGACGGCAGAGCCAAAGGTGCCGCAGCCGGTGCCGGTTTCAAAGCCCTCCAGCAGGGTGGCGGCCTTGCCGGAAATGGTCACCGGCAGGGTGTATTCACTGTCGCCGTAGGATACGGTGACCGAGCCTTCGCCCAGAGTGTTGCCTGCCACAAACAGGCCGTTTTCGTCGATGGTGCCAATGCCGCCGTCTACGGTAAAGTCAAACTGGTCGTTGGTGGTCAGCATAGTGCGCAGACCGTCAGAAGCGATTACGTCCAATTGGGCAGTCTGGCCACGATCCAGCGTCAGAGAAGAGATGGCCTTTCCGTCGCGGGTCAGCTTCAAGGAGGAAATGGTGTCGGTGACGGTGATGACAGCGGTCTGACACTTGCTGTCTCCGGTGGTCAGCAGGCAGTCCATGGGCTCTTCGGGGGCGTAGAACAGACCGTCCTCGATATAGCCGTCAGAAACTTCCAACCGGTCGGTGGCATCCAGGAAGCCCAGATAATACTTGTTGTAGCTGACAGCGCTGACCGGGATGGCAGAGCCGGCCAGAACGGTGGCGGAACGGGGATAGACCACCGAGCCGTAGGTGCGGCCGGTATCCTTTCCGGTGGCAACGAACAACAGATAGGTGGCACCGGCACGGGGTGAACCGTCAGAGGGGGAGGACAGCACGGTGCTGTCCTGTCCGGGATAGGAGGCGGCCACAATGGAGGAGCCGCCGCCGTCCAGATTGATGACCTGAATGCAATGCTGATCCAGCATCATCTGAGCCGCTTCGGGCAGGGTAAGGCCGGAACTGACAGCGCTCTGGCGGCCGTCACATTCCAGCAACAGGAAGGAGCCGTCTTCCCGGACACCCAGCAGGGTGCGGGGCTCCCGACCGGAAACGTTGGCATCGGCAGTGATCGCACCGCCACGCACCAGAATGTTGCCGCCGCCGGTGGCCCAGACTACCTCTTCCCAACGTTCGTCGGGGGTAGCGGCACGGATGGTAACTTTGTCACCCTTCTCCAGAATGGAGGCCAGATCCAGACCCAGTTTGTTGTTGGCCGTCAGGCTGAGTACCAGCGTATCATCGGTGATCTCAGTATTGGTGGTTTGGTTAATGGAAGCAACGGTGGCCTCTACCTTTTTGCCGATCTTCAGCTGATTGTTGCGGCGACCCAACTCCAATACCACCTCGGTGCCTTCGGCGGTGGTGCGGGTGCAGTAGTCAAAGGCATCGGTATAAAGGTAAATGCCCTCACTGGTGCGCACGTTGTTCAGTGCGTAGATGGGGTACTCGTCACCGTCTTCGGTGGTGAGGGTGATGGATAGTTTTGGGGTATCGGTCATGGCGGTGCCGTCCTCAAAGAAGCCCACAGCGTTCCAGGCACCGTCGGAGGTGACCAGGATGCCGTCCTGGATGGTCATGCCGGTGGGAATACCCGAACCGGTGAAGAAATAGTCCGAGTTGACGGCGGCAAGCACGTGATAACCCTGATTCTGGGCGTATTCCACCACCTGATTGACGGTGGACTTGCCGTAGAGGGTGTCTCCGTACAGCACGATCGGCTGAACACTGCCGTCGGGATCATAGTCCAGGGTGAACTGCTGACGGCGGGTGCCGTTCAGCAGACTGTTGGTCTGGGTCAGGGTCAGACCGTCACCCAGAACGGTGGTGACGATGCGGGCGGCGTCGGCGGCAAAGGCCGGAACGATCACCGAGATGGCCAGAAGCAGGATCAGGATCCAGGCGATCAGGCGGGTGGGTATTTTTCTCATGGGTACTCCTTTCGGCGGGGACGGATGGACTTTTGATAAGGATATTATACAGGAAAAGCGGTGGCGGGAAAAGGGTTTGAAATCTTAAAAATATATGAAGTTTTTGCCATGGGAGGGCAGGGCGGCAACGGTTGCACGTCGAGGGAAAACATGATACAATATTTCAGATAGAAAGGTGGGAAATCATGGACGAAAGAATTGCACTGCTGCAGCAGAAAATCGAAGGGCTGAAAGTCCGGAAAGCGCCGGTTCTGGTGGCCTTGGAGGGCGGAAGCGCCAGCGGAAAGTCCACTCTTGGTGCGGAGCTTGCAGAGCAGCTGGGAGCAACGCTGATCCACATGGATGACTTTTTCCTGCCTTTGGAACTGCGGACGGCAGAGCGGTTCGCCCAGCCCGGCGGAAATGTCCATTGGGAACGGGTGCTGGCAGAGGTTTTGCAGCCGTTGGCGGCGGGAAAAGCCCCGGAATATGGGGTGTTTGACTGCAGTGTGATGGCGGTCAACCGCACCGTTCGGGAAGAAATCCGGGACGTGGTCATCGTGGAGGGGGCTTATTCTCTGCACCCGGCGCTGCGGGACTTTTATGATCTGAAGGTATTCCTTTCGGTGGACAAAGAGACCCAGAAGGCGCGGATTCTTGCCCGGAACGGCGAAAAAATGCTGCAGCGGTTCCTCCGCGAATGGATCCCTCTGGAACAGGCATATTTTACGGCCTGCCGGGTGGAGGAATGCTGTGATCTTGTACTTTGAGGAGGTGTTCCCGTGGCGCGGGATCTGTCCAAATTGACGCCCTGTCAGCGCATCGAACGGAGCATCCAGAAAAAATATCGGGATACCCTCTGGGGGCCTTTTATCGCGGGCATTAAGGAGTACGCCCTCATTCAGCCGGGTGACCGGATCTGCGTATGCATTTCGGGTGGAAAGGACTCCATGCTGTTGGCAAAGCTGCTGCAAATGCTGCAGAAACGGTCGGATTTTCCCTTTGAAGTGCGGTTTTTGGTGATGGATCCGGGATATACGCCGGAAAACCGCCAGCGGATCGTGGACAATGCAGCGTTGTTGGAGATCCCGGTGACCATTCGGGAAAGCGATATTTTCCGCTATGTGAGCGGCGTGGAAAAGAATCCCTGTTACCTGTGCGCACGGATGCGCCGGGGATATTTATACAAATATGCCCAGGAGCTGGGCTGCAATAAAATCGCGCTGGGACATCACTTCAGCGATGTGGTGGAAACCACACTGATGGGGATGCTGTACGGTGCGCAGGTCCAGGCTATGATGCCCAAGCTGCACAGTCAGAATTATCCCGGCATGGAGCTGATTCGGCCCATGTACTGTGTCCATGAGGATGACATCATCGCCTGGGCGCGATACAACGAGCTGCAGTTTTTGCAGTGTGCCTGTCGGTTTACCGAAAAGGCCGAAACCGAGGGCAGGGAGAGCCTGTCCAAGCGCAAGGAAACAAAAGCCCTGCTGAAAGAACTGAAGAAAACCAATCCTGATGTGGAGAAGCACATCTTCCGGTCTATCCATATGGTCAATCTGGATACCCTTTTGGGGTGGAAACAGGATGGGGTGGAACACAGCTTTTTGCAGGATTATGACAACAAAAAAGGCGGCTCTGAAGAGCCGCCGGAGGCATAAAAGCAAAACAACAGGTTTGGTCCACCTCATCCGTCATGCCTTTGGCATGCCACCTTCCCCTCGAGGGGAAGGCAGTTAATTGCTGCGGGAGCACTTTTCCGCATCAATAGCAAGAACCACCATCAGAGCGCACAAGGCATCGTCGGGGTCGGGGACATCGATCATGTAGGTGTCGGTCCAGTTCCACAGTTCCTTGGAAACAGAGGCTACGGGCGTGCCAAACTTGTTCAAAATCTGATAGTCCCATTCAAAGAAATCGCCGTCCACCCGCCAACCGTTGAAGTCGATCTCGAAAGCCGGCTTGAAGAAAGTGAAGTCTTTGGTGATGGTACCCAGCAGTTCTTCCCCCACAAACAGGTCGAACTTGGGCAGGAAGGTGAGCAGCCGCTGCTTGACGGTGGCGATGTGGGTACCGTTTGCATCGTTGATGTGCAGGGTGTGACCCCAGGCCAGCTGGCCTTCCACCGTAAACAGGGTGGTGCCTGCTTCGTCATAGATGTCGTAGCTGTCAAACCAGGAGAAAAAACGCTGCTTAAAGAGTAGTTTCATAGAATGGCTCCTTTCTCAAAGGGTCAAGATGCCCGACTGGGGGAAGGTTACCGGGCCGTCCAACATCAGGGCGATGAGCTTTCCGTCTTCTACAATGGCACTGGCCGTCAGACTGCCGCCCGGCTGAAAGAGTTCCAGCTCCAGCGGCGTGTTTTGCTGCAGGGAGAGGGCTGCTGCCACGGCACAGGTGCCCGAAGCGCAGGAGCTTTCCCAAACGTCGGTGCAGGTATCCCGCACCAGAACCCGGGGACGCAGGGTATTGTCTTCCAGATACAGAAGGCCAAAGCAGCCGTCCTCGGCGTCCAGCGTTTCCAGAATCTCCCGGACGGTGGCTGGGTCGTCGGCGTGAGGCTCCCGGTTTTCCAGCAGAACGTGGCTGATGCCCGGATATTCCACCAGCGTGCAAGGCCCGAGGAAGGGCTCTTCCATGGGAAGTACCCGATTGGGCAGCGGCATGGTGATGGAGGCGTGATATCGGTTGGTTCCGTCGCACCGCAGAGTCACTGTCAGCGGATGGGGCGCACCGGATACCGTGACGGTCTGTTCCCGTGTACCGTAAAAATGGCGCAAAGACAAGCCATCGGGCTCGTGCAGCGCCAGCCAAAGAGCGTAGCTGCGGCTGGCATTGCCGCAAAACTCGCCGCCCATCATGTCCATTCGCCCGTCGTGGACAAAGGCCACCTGCTCGGCGTTCAGTTGTTCCATGACCTTGCGGGCTACCGAACCGTAATCGGCAGGATCTACCGGTGACAGGATAAAGGCGGTGGTATTACCGCTGGGGTCGGCTAAAATATAGGAGAGTTCCATAGCATCACCCGATTTATTTGGAGTGTTTGCTTTAGTATAGCAAAGGGTTGCCGGAAAGGCAAGAAAAGAGGAGAAATCCATGAAAAAGATTTGGAAAATGACGATTTTGTGGGCGCTGGCACTGTGTTTGCTGGCAGGATGCGGCGCACCGGCCGTACAGCCCGAGCGGCAACCGCTGGTGGAGCCGTCTGTGGAAGGGGAGGTTTTTACCGCACCGCCGGGAACACCCGCTGACACGGTGCAGCCGGGAGAGCAGATGACGGTGGACGATCCCACCAAGGGAGGAACCGTAACGCCGGTGGAGCCCGAACAGACCGTTCAGCCCGAACCGTCCGATACACCTGCTCAGCCGGAGCAGCCTGCTGAACCGGAGGCGCAGGATAATCCGGCGCCGGTGCCCCCTGAGCAGGCAGAGATCACCGAGACCAAGCTGACCTGCACGTTGGAGATCCGCTGCGACAAGCTGATCGGCAATGCTGATCTGGATCCCGATAAGGTGGAGCTGATTCCTGAGGATGGCGTGCTGTTTGCGGCGGTTGAAGTGGAGTTTTTTGAGGGCGAAAGCGTGTTCAATGTGCTGCAGCGAACCCTCAAGCAGAACAAGCAGCATCTGGAATTTGCACAGAGTCCCCTGTATAACAGTGCCTATATCGAGGGTATCTGCAATCTGTACCAGTTTGACTGCGGCAGCCTGTCGGGCTGGATGTACCGGGTCAACGACTGGTATCCCAACTACGGCTGCAGCCAGTACGTGGTGCAGGCAGGTGATGTGATCGTTTGGGATTTCACCTGCGATCTGGGTGCCGATCTGGGTGTGGAAGACAATACGGGAAATAATCAGTAAGAAAAGAGGAGGGACAATCCCTCAGTCTGCCTGCGGCAGACAGCTCCCTTTCCACAAGGGAGCCACATAAGGAATGGAGGATTTAGAATGGAACAGGCAAAGAATCTGGCAAAGGAATTGATGACCTTTATTGATAACAGCCCCAGCTGCTACCATGTGACGGCGAATTTTGCCGATATGCTGGAGCAGGCAGGCTATCAGGCGCTCAACGAACAGGACAAGTGGGAGATTCAGGCCGGCGGTAAATATTTTGTCACCCGCAACGGCTCCTCTGTCATTGCTTTCCGGGTGCCCAAGAGCCTCAAGGGCGGCTTTTTGATGGCGGCGGCCCACAGTGACAGCCCCACTTTCAAGATCAAGGAGAATCCCGAGCATCCTGCCGTGAGTCATTACATTCAGCTGAACACCGAGAAGTACGGCGGCAGCCTGATGGCGACGTGGTTTGATCGTCCTCTGTCGGTGGCCGGACGGGTGCTGGTGCAGCAGGATGGGGCGATCTATGTAAAGCCTGTGGCGGTGGAGGAGGATCTGCTGGTGATCCCCAGTGTGGCCATCCACATGAACCGCAGCGCCAATGACGGCATGAAGTATCAGGCCAATGTGGACACCTATCCGCTGTTTGGCGATGAGCAGGCCGCCGGTGCCTTTATGGGCACTGTGGCAAAGGCTGCCGGTGTGGAAAAGGATGCCATTCTGGGACATGATCTGTTCCTGTATTGCCGCCAGAAGGGCACGCTGGTGGGACATGATGGCAAAATGATGCTGTCCCCCAAGCTGGACGATCTGGAGTGTGCCTGGAGTCTGATGCAGGGCTTTTTGGCAGCCGAAGAGGGCGAGAGCCTGCCGGTTTGCTGTGTCTTTGACAACGAGGAAGTGGGCAGCGAAACCAAGCAGGGTGCAGCCTCCACCTTCCTGCGGGACACCCTGCGGCGCATCGTGCTGGGGCTGGGCGGCAATGAGGAGATGCTGCTGACCATGCTGGCGCAGTCCTTCCTGGTGTCGGCAGACAATGCCCACGCACGGCACCCCAATCATCCCGAATATGCCGATGGAGACAATGCCCCCTTTATGAACAAGGGCATCGTCATCAAATACAACGCCAATCAGCGGTACGTCACCGATGGCGTCAGCGCCGCCATCTTCCGTTCTGTGTGCAAAGAGGCCGGTGTGGAGACCCAGGTATACGCCAACCGCTCCGACCTGCCCGGCGGCGGCACTTTGGGCAGCATTGCAAACACCCATGTGCCGGTAAATACCGTGGATATCGGTCTGGCACAGCTGGCCATGCACTCGGTCTGCGAGACGGCCGGCGTGCAGGATCTGGCTGATCTGTGCAAGGTCATGGAGGTCTATTTCGGCAAGACGCTGACCAAACAGGGTGCCGGAGAATATCGTCTGTAAGATGCTGATTCGATTGTACCGGCCGGAGGATGCCATTCAGCCGCTGGTGGAGCAGGTGTATGCACCCGGCGCAGCCCGACTGTTGCTGGAGCACCCGGACTTTGATCCCACACGGGCGTGGGTGGCAGAAACTGAAGGGAAGATCCGGGGCTTTGCCTGCTGCACGGGAGCATTTTTGGCTTGTGCTGTGGGGGAGTGCGAGGAATTGCTGGATGTGGTGCATCAGGATGCCGGACTGCGGGGATATGACAGTCTGAAAGTCAGCTATTTCTGCCCTATTCGCCTGCCTTGGGTCATTCCCGACAGCGAGGGCGCGCAGCACAACAATATGCCCGGCGTACCCGTCGATGCGCCGCTGTTTTCCCTGTTGCAGAATCTGGGGTGGCAGGTGAAGGCACGGGAAGTTGCCATGTATCTGCCGCTGGAAGGATATGAATTTCCTGTTGAAATGCAGAAAAAAGCTGAGGAAATGGCGCAAAAGGGCTATTTTGTAGACTGGTACGATGAAAAACGCCACCGGGGTGTGGACGAAATGGTGGAAAGCCTGCAAAACTCCATGTGGAGTGCCGAGATCCCGGCGGCTGCTCACGGCGGGCTGCCGCTGCTGGTAGGTCTGGAGGGCGATACGGTTGCCGGGTTTACCGGGCCGGTTCGGCCCGAGCCCACCGGACGGGGGTATTTTGCCGGAATCGCTGTCGGCCCGGGATTTCAGGGCCACGGGCTGGGAAAACTGCTGTTTTACCGGCTGCTGGAGGCCGAAAAGGCGGTGGGCGCACGATATATGACCCTGTTCACCGGGGTGGACAACCATGCCCGGTTGATGTACCGGAAGGCAGGCTTCCGGGAAGTGCGGCAATTTGCCGTGATGGAGAAGGTGTTATCATGGTAAAGTTTGGAATTGATCGAGTGGAGGAATACCGCCATCTGCTGAAAGGCCGCGTGGCGTTGATCACAGCGCCTTCCGGACGGACGGCAGACAACCGCAGCTCCATTGACCGATTGAAGGAGGTCTGTGACCTGCGGCTGCTGCTGGCACCGGAGCACGGTGTGCGGGGTGACAAGGGGGCCGGTGAGCTGTTTGAAGACTGCATCGACCAGCCCTCCGGCCTGCCTATGATGAGCCTGTACCGCAAGGGCAGCAAAGGTCTGTCGCCCGAGGCGCTGGAACGGTTTGACACGCTGGTGTATGACATTCAGGACGTGGGCTGCCGGTATTATACCTTTATTTCCACCTTGAAAAACGCCATGGAGGACTGCGCCCGGGCAAATAAGCGGCTGGTGGTGCTGGATCGGGGCAATCCTCTGGGGGGAAGGGTGGAAGGAACCACCCTTTTGCCGGCTTGCCGCAGCTTTGTGGGCTGTTGGGAGATGCCCCAGCGGTACGGCCTGACCTGCGGTGAGTTTGCGCGGATGGTCAACGCCGAGGACAGCATCGGCTGCGACCTCTATGTGGTGCCTTGTGAAGGGTTGACCCGCAGTATGACCTTTTCTGATTGGGGGCGGCTGTGGGTGATGCCCAGTCTGGCGATGCCCCGGTTTGAGACGGCGTTGCTCTATCCCGGAACCTGTTTGTTTGAAGGTACCAACTGGAGCGAGGGTCGTGGCACGGCTGATCCCTTTGCCGTCATCGGTGCACCCGGTGTGGATGCGGACAGGCTGAGCGAGGCCTTTAACAAGCTGAAGCCGGAGGGCGTGGTCAGCACGCCGGTGTATTTTGTGCCCAGTGCCTCCAAGCATAAAGGCGTGACCTGCGGCGGTGTGCATCTGCACATCACTGACGAAGAGGCACTGCGCCCGGTGGAGTTGGGATACCGGCTGTTGGATCTGGCGCGAACGCTCTTTCCTGAGACCTTTGAGATTCTGCCGCCTTACAGCGAGGGCGGGAAGCCCTTTATTTCCCTGTTGGCAGGGAATCGGGGGCTGGAATGTGACAGCTGGAGTGTGGAAGAAATGCTGCAGCGTCAGGAGCAGGATTGCGCCGCCTTCCGGGAAAAGACAGAAAAATATCGGTTATATTAAGAAAAACGCCGGGAAACCGGCGTTTTTTGTTAGGGCAGATGGAACAGCAGATAGATCAAGCCGCAGCCAAACATCGTGAGGATGGGACTGGGCTTTTTCCGCCGGAGGAGAAAGAAGGCGGCAAGAAACAACACAGCCTGCAGCCAGTCCAGCCCCGGTAGGGTGGGCTCGCCGGAAAACAGAGCGGTTTTCAGCAGAGAAAGGCCGGCACCGGCGATGAGTGCCACTACCACCGGGCGCAGGGCTGCCAGTGCGGACTGCATCAGGGTCAGCGAGCGATATTTTCGGTACAGCCAGGATAACAAGGATACGATGAGGCAGGAGGGCAGGATACAGCCAAGGGTGGCGATCACCGCACCGGGAAGTCCTGCAATATGGGTACCCACAAAGGTGGCGGCGTTGATGGCAATGGGGCCGGGGGTCATCTCGGCAATGGTCACCAGATGGGCAAATTCCTCGGCTGACAGCCAGGTGTGGAGATGACAGACCTGGTTTTCGATCAGCGGCATGGCAGCATAACCGCCGCCTACGCTGAAGGCGCCTACCTGCAAAAAAGACCAGAAGAGTGTCAGGAGGTGACTCATAGCGCACCTCCTTTTTTGCTGGGGAGCAGGGCGGAAAGAATGCCCGTAAGGGCGGCACACAACAGAAGAAGGATCGGGCTGATGTTGGTAAACAGCACCAGCGCCAACGCACACACCAAAAGGACGGTGGAAAGAGCGCGGCCCTTTGTGAGGACGCCCTGCCCCAGCGAGCAGGTCACATCCAGAATAACGGCGGCAACGCCGGCCTGCATTCCCCGGAGAAGCAGCGCTACATAGGGATTTTGGGCGAAGGCGGCGTAAAACAGTGAGATCACCGACAGGATAATCATGGGGGGCAGGATACAACCAAGGACGGCGGTGAGCATCCCTGGAAAGCCCAGAAGATGCCAGCCAACCAGAACAGCGGTGTTGACGGCGATGGGGCCGGGAGCCGATTGGGCAAGGGCGGTCATGTCCAGCATTTCACTTTCAGACAACCAGCCCCGCTGCTCCACCAGTCGTTTTTTCATCAGTGTGACGATGACGAAGCCGCCGCCAAAGGTGCAGGCGCTGATGGTAAACATTTGCAGAAACAAGGCTCGAAGGGTCGGTTTTTCCATAAAATCACCTCAGAAATCAGTATAACCCTTGCAGAAACATAAGTAAAATGCTATGATTTTATATATATCATAAATATTATTCATGAAAAGAGGACGAACAGATGACCATTCGGCATTTGGAGATCTTCGTGCAGGTGTATCGGGAAAGAAGTATCACCCGAGCGGCAGAAAAACTGTATATGACCCAACCGGCGGTGTCGGTGGCCATTCGGGAACTGGAAAAGCATTATGGTGTGGCGCTGTTTGAACGGTTGGGACGGCGGCTGTACGTTACCGGGGAAGGGGAAATGCTTTATGCCCGGTCGGTGCAGATGCTGGAAGAATTCCGTGGTTTGGAACAGGGGCTGGAGCGCAGGACGGCGCTCCGGGTGGGCGGCAGCGTGACGCTGGGCAATTTTTTGCTGCCCCGGGTGGCTGCAGAATGGCAGAAACGGCACCCGCAAAGCCCGCTGCAGGTAACGATCGCCAATGGTGGGCAGCTGCAGCAAATGCTGCGGGACAATCTGCTGGATGTGGCAGTGATTGAAGGGGCAGTGAACCGGGAGGAACTGGAAACCCGAGCATTTCGGCAGGATCAGCTGGTGCTGGTGCTGCCCCAGGGGCATCCGCTGACAGTGCTGGAACACATCACTTTGGAACAGGTTTTGGAATATCCTCTGCTGGTACGGGAGGAGGGAAGTGCAGGCCGTCGCTGCTTGGAGCAGGTGCTGGCGCGGCGGGGACTGCAGGCTGACCGGCGATGGGAGAGTATTGATACCCAGGCGTTACTGCGAGCAGTGGCGCAAGGACTGGGCGTGGCATTTTTGCCACGGGAGCTGGCAGCTGGTGCACCCGGTGTGGTGATCCGAAACCTTGCCGACGAGGATTTTTGCCGGGAGAACGTTTTGGTCTGGCACCGGCACAAGCGGCTGTCAGCGGAGCTCTTGGAGTTAATGGAATTGTTGGAGAAATAAGAAAAACGCCGGGAGACCGGCGTTTTTTGCTATAACAGAAGGCTGATGCCGTAGATGGCGGCAAGATGGAGGGGGTAGTAGAGATAAAAGAGCCATTTGATCCGCCGCTTGCCCCGCTGACCGCTATACAGCGCAAGGGGCAGGAGGGCAAGCAGGCTGTACCATTGAACGCCGCCGAAATTCAGTGCCAGCAGGCACAGAAGAATGGCGGACAGAAGCAGTTTTTGCCGACGGGTCTTTCCCAAATAAACCGCCACCGGAAGCAGAACGCCCAGCAGACCGTAATCTACGGCATAGTCTGTTCCGTGCAGCAGCAGAGGCAGCAGCTCGGTGAGAAACAGCACTGCCAGAAGGGCGGCAGGAGCGTGCCAGCGCACCTTGCTGTCGATGGCATAAATCGTCACGATGGACAGGGTGAAGGTCACAAGGATGCACTGAAACAGGGAACCCATGGCAAAAAAGTATACCAGCTGGCAGAGCAGGGCAAGGCCTGCCATCTGCAGCAGATAATTTCTGCGATTGCGGGTGTGGACGCAGCCCTCGGCGATCATATAGGCATAGATGGGGAAGGCCAGACGACCCACGATGCGCAGCCAAAGGGTACCGGGGAACAGCTGCACGCCTATGTGGTCGATGGTCATGGTGAGCATGGCCAGCAGCTTCAGCTGGTTGGAGGTCAGTTTTCCTTCCATGGCAGCCTCCTGAGATGGCGGTAATAGACGATACACAACAGGATGGCAGCGCCGATCCAGGCCGAAACCTCAGCCACGAAGAGGCCTTCTGCCCAGAAAATAGCACCGGATACCAGGGCGAATCCCACACGGAGACAAAGCTCCAGAGTGCCGACGATCAGGCCGATGGCAGTCTGCCCCAGCCCCTGCAGGGCCGACTGATAGGCGTACAGCAGATAGAGGGCAGGCAGGGCAAAGGCCATCACGCAAAGATAGCGATAGGCGGTGTCGGCGGCCTGCGCCAGAACGATGGGATCGTCGGCAGAGAGAAACAGGCCGGTGATGGGACGACCGAAAGCAATCATCACCAGTGAGATGACAAGGGCGGTGGCAAGGCACAAAAGCAGGGCGGTATTGACGCCTTTACGAATACGGGTGTATTCTCCTGCACCGTAATTCTGCCCCACATAGGTGGTGACGGCATAGCCATAGGACAGGGCGGCAATCTCCAGCAGGCCGTAGAGCTTGTTGGTGGCGGTGTAGCCGGCGATAAAGGCCATGCCGAAGCCGTTGACGATGGATTGCAGAAGGATGCCGCCGATGGAGATGATGACATTTTTCACGGCTACCGGCAGACCCAGACGCAGAAGGCTGCCCGACAGAGGCGCATCAAAGGACAAATCGGCCTTTCCAAAGCGCAGGATAGGAGTCCGGGCGATGCGGACAGCGCAGATGGTGCCCGACAGACACTGGGCAAAGACGGTGGCAGCTGCGGCTCCGGCAATGCCCCAGCCCAAAACAAAGACGGTCAGCGCGTCAAGGGCAATGTTGGTGAGGGCAGCGACCATCATGGCCAGAAGCGGCGTGCGGCTGTCACCGATGGCGCGCAGCATGGAGGAGCAGAAGTTGAAGAACATGACGGCAGGGAAGCCGCCGAACAGGATTCGGATATACAGGGCTGCCATGGCACGTAATTCTTCGGGTACCCGCAGAAGATTGAGAAACAGGGGTACGCCCAGCTGGGAAAGAAGAACACACAGAATGGCGATAACGGCAGAAAGCAGGGCCGATTGGCCTAAAATACGACGGAGCGCGGGCAGATCACCTTCACCGAATTTTTGAGAAAGGCGCACCGAAAAGCCCTGTGTCAGGCCGGTGGCAAGACCCAGCAGCATCCAGTTGAGCCAGTCCACTGTACCGAGGGCGGCAAGGGCATCCATGCCCACACCACGGCCTACGATGGCGGTGTCCACTACGGTATAGAGTTGCTGGAAGATGTTGCCGAACATCAGCGGAAGGGCAAAAAGAAACAGCAATCGCAGGGGACGTCCCTGGGTCATGTTGAGATTTTTAGTCATAAGGAAAACTCCTGTCGAAAAGAAAAAACCGAGCACCCCGGCTCGGTTTTGGTTGGCACCCCCTGCGAGAATCGAACTCACAACTAACCCTTAGGAGTATGGCTTGCCACATGATACACGGTTCGGGTGTAACTTCCAATACCTTCCCTTACGCAGAATGACTTGTAGTAAACGAACTTTATGGTGCAAAACGCTCATTCTGACGCACTTTTATGGGTCCGTCGGGTGGT
>JAGAVA010000131.1 GCA_017620505.1 Clostridia bacterium | reverse complement strand
GCATCAGGACAGCAAAGACACCCCCATTGGCGCACCTTCGCAGGAGTGACCTGCCATTGCGAAACAGTGTCCGGTTGGGCAGAAACCATCAAACGAACATCCTTTTTGAAACTGCATACAAAAAGGGCCTGTTGCAAAATACACAGTTGTCATCCTGAGGATCACGAAGGATCTCCCCGATCAAGGCAGCTCTCTGCCAAAAACAGGAGATTCTTCGGCTTGCAGCCTCAGAATGACAGCCTTCGGTGTATTTTGCAACAGGCCCTTTTGAGATTGTCAAAGAAGCGGCTGCCGCTGCGCCCTTACAGATAAAACATGGTCACGTACTGGCAGGCGGTGCCCGCCATGACGAACAGGTGGAAGATCTCGTGGGAGCCAAAGGTGGGGTGCAGGGCATCCAGCTTTTCCAGCCGGAGGGCATACAGCACGCCGCCCACTGTATAAAAAATGCCCCCGGCCAGCAGCCACCAGAAGCCCGTCCGGGCCATATGGGTCAGCAGACTGCCCATCTCGGTGAGGCACAGCCAGCCCATGCCGATATACAGCACCGAGGAGAGCCACTTGGGATGGGTCACCCAAAAGAGCTTCATCACGATGCCTGCCAGCGCCACCGCCCACACCTTCAGCAGCAGCCCCTCTCCCCCGTTGCCCGCCAAGGCGGTCAGGCAGATGGGGGTATACGTCCCGGCGATGAGCACGAAGATCATGCTGTGATCCAGCTTTTTCAAGATCCGGTTGCGGCCCTTTGCCAGATGGAAAGCATGATAGGCCGTGCTGGCGGCATACAGGCCGATCATGGACAGCAGAAACACCGAAAAGCCCAGCAGCTGCAGGGTGCTTTTGTGGGCCTGGTGGATCAGCAGGGGCGGCGTGGCAAAAATGGCCAGCACCAGCCCGACAAAATGGGTGATGGCGCTGCCCGGCTCCTTCAGATGGAACTCTGCCCGCTGAGGGCGCTGCTTTTGGGGACGGGAAACCACCGAAAAGGCGGGAGAAAGGGAAAACATCCTGCTGTCTGCCATGGGAAAGCCTCCTTGAATATCTGAACATCGGTTTTTCAATACCTTATGATGGCACTATCATAACCGTTTTATGTGTCTTTGTCAAGCGTTTTTCGAAAACCGATTGTAAGCTTTGCAATTATGTGCTATACTGTCTGCAAAGGAGGGATTCCGATGACCTTTTCCCTGCCCGACTATGACCAGATCCCCAACGTGGGGTTGTATCTGGAGCAGGTGACCAAATATCTCAACGAATATCTGGAGCCGCTGGGCTGCACGCCCCTGACCGGTTCCATGATCTCCAACTATGTGAAAAAGGGACTGGTGAAAAACCCGGTGAAAAAGCAGTATGACCGGGAGCACATCGCCCGTCTGCTGGTGATCGCCGTCAGCAAAACCGTCCTGACGCTGGAGGAGATCCAGCAGCTGCTGGCAGGCCATCCCGAGGGGCAGCAGGGCTACGAGGCCTTTTGCGCCACCCTTTTGGGTCAGCTGGAGGAGGCCTTTGCCAAGCCGCCCCGGGGGCTGCTGCCCGACACCATGTGCGCCGTGGCACAAAAGCTTTATCTGGAAAGAACCTTCCGGGAGACAGAGGCGTAACGCCCTTCCCCACTGAATTTTGGAGAAAATCTTATGAACATTCTCGATCTGACCTATGTGATCTCCCCCCATATGCCGGTGTACCCCGGCACCGAGGGCCCCACCCTCTCCCCTGCCAACACCTATGAAAAGGACGGCTTCCGGGAGACGCTGCTGTCCATGTATAGCCACACCGGCACCCACATGGACGCTCCCGCCCACCTGTTTGCCGACCGTTCCACTCTGGACGTGCTGCCCGCCGCTCAGTTTGTGGGCAAGGCCACCGTCATCCACTGCACCGGTCTGGGCGAGGGCGGAAAAATCACCATGGAGCACCTGCGGAAAAATCCTGCGGCGGAGCAGGCCGATTTTCTGCTGTTTTACACCGGCTGGGGCAAGTACTGGGGCAAGCCGGAATATTTCGGCGACTATCCCTGTGTCACCGCCGAAGTGGTGGATTTCCTCATTCAGACCGGCAAAAAAGGCGTGGGACTGGACACCATCAGCCTGGATCCCATTGCCAGTCTGACCCTGCACCGGCAGCTGCTTTCCACCAACAAGACGGTCATCATCGAAAACCTGAACAACCTGGACAAGCTGCCCGAAGGGCTGTTCACCTTGTGCGCCCTGCCCCTGCGGTATGAAAACGCCGACGGCTCCCCCATCCGGGCGGTGGCCATTTTAGAGGACTGAGGGCGGCCGGAAGGCTGCTGAAAGGAGTACGCGATCATGCAGAAAGTAACCGAAATTTTCAAAAAAGTGCAGGCGGCTGCCGGTCTGGCGGGCGGCGCTGCCGTCCTCATTCGCAACGGCAAGGCCGAGACCTGCTTTTTCGGACATTCCGATGTGGAGGCCGGCCTGCCCATTTCGGAAAAGACCTATTTTGACATTGCATCCTGCACCAAAAGCTTCACCGCCATGACGGCGGCGCTGGCGGTGGACAAGGGCTGGTTTGACTGGGACACCCCCGTCAAACAATACATCCCCGATTTTGGAGTGGCCGACCCGGTTTTGTCGGAAAAAATCACCGTCCGGGATCTTTTGAGCCATCGGACAGGCCTGCCCCGGCACGATTTCATCGACAATCTGATGATCCCCGACCGCAACGAGGTGTGCGCCCTCTATCGGGGGCTGGAGGCCACCGCAGGCTATCACGAGGCCTATCAGTACTGCAATCAGGCCTATATTTATTACGGCTATGTGCTGGAGCGCATCACCGGGCGCAGCTATGAATCCTGGCTGATGGAGGATCTGGCAAAGGGTGCCGGTCTGGGCATCCGGGTGCGCAGCGTTCCCGGCTGCATGGAGGGTCTGGAGCACGCCAAGCCCTATCGCACCAACGGCAGACAGGCCTGCCGGGTGCAGTATTCAACCTGTCCTTCGGAGGCGCCCGACGGCTCTGTCCGGGCACGCATCGGCGATCTGGAAAAGTGGGTGCGGCTCATGTCCACCGGCGCCAAGGGGCTGATCTCCCCGGAACAGCACCGGCAGCTGCTCTGCGAAAACATCCGTACCAACCCGGACGAAACAGACAAGGAGCCCTGCTATTACGCCATGGGCTGGCGGGTCACCCACCGGGGCGGCAAGAAGGTCTATTATCATTCGGGTGACATGAAGGGCTTCAACGCCATGATGGGCTTTTTGCCCGGTGAGGACAGCGGCTTTGCCGTGCTGGTGAACACCAACGGCACCGAGGCCGAGAGCATGGTGGGCGATTATCTGCTGGATGTGCTGTGCGGCACCGGACTTTCCGACGCCGACCGGGACATTGCCGCATGGCAGGCAGGCCGCAAGGCCTATGCAGAGCGGCGGCAGCAGCTGGAGGCGCTGCCCCAGGTCACGCCGGAGGAGCTGGAAGCCCTTTCGGGCAGCTATTTCCACCCGGCCTATACCAAATGCACCATCGGTGCGGTTTCGGGCAAGCCCTGCCTGCAATATGGCGTTTCCGATTATGTGCTGCACCGCCGGGGCCAGGAGCTGGTGGGTCTGTGGGTCTCCGACCTGGTGCCCGAGGATTATGATGCCATCACCATCCGCCCGGAGGCGGGCGGTCTGTGCCTGAACACCGGCGAAAACACCCTCTGGCTGAAGTTCCGAAAGCAATGACTGGTTCCGCAAACGGAAGAAGGGTCTTTCCGGAGTCCCCATTGACTTTTTTCTGCAATTTCATATAATAGGATTCGCTGATACCGCTCAAAACGCACCCTATCAGGTGCGTTTTTTGCAGTCAAGCAACAGGTTTTATGAAAGGAATCGATGCTTATGAATAAAAAGACCCGCAGCACCATTCTGCTGGTGCTTACCGCCGCCATGTGGGGCTGCAGCTTTGTGGCCTTTGCCATCGGCAGCAGCCATTTGGGTTCCCTGACCTACACTGCCGCACGGTTCATTTTGGGCAGCATTTCCATGATTCCCGTGGTGCTGCTCTTTGAGCGGCAGAAGCTTTCTGCCCAAGAAAAGCGTGCGGTTCTGAAATGCGGTTTGCTGACCGGTGTGCTGCTGGCGGTTGCCTCCATTGCACAGCAATACGGCGTGGCCCTCAGCGGGTCTGCCGGTGTTTCCGGCTTTATCACCAACCTGTATACCGTTTTCACCCCGGTGGTTTGCTTCATCCTGTTCAAAAAGAATCCCGGCAAGTTTGCCTGGATGGGGTTTGGTGTGGCGCTGGTTGGTCTCTATCTGCTGTCCGGCGCCAAGGGCCTTGCCGTAGGCATCGGTGAGCTGGTGCTGATGGTTTCCGCCCTGCTCTGGACGGCCCATCTGCTGTCGGTGGACTATGCCGCCAAATCCGCACCGCCCCTGCACGCCACCGCTCTTGCCTTTTGTGTGGCAGCCCTGCTGTCCACCATCGCAGCCCTGCTGCTGGAGAGCTGTACCGTCCAGTCCCTGCTGGATGCCAAATATGCCATTCTCTTCGGCGGTGTGATTTCCGTGGGCGCATCTTACACCTGTCAGGCCTTGGGCCAGCGCGATGCCGACCCCAACTTTGCCGCTCTGATTTATTGCCTGGAGCCGGTGTTTGCCGCCGTGGGCGGTGCGCTGGTGCTCCACGAAGTGATGCAGGTTCGCGGTTATGCCGGCTGCCTGCTGATTCTCTGCGGCATCCTGCTGTCCCGCGTCCGCAGTAAAGAGAAAAAGAGCGTGTAAGGCGGAAGATTAGAATCCCACAGAAAAACAGAAGTCCCGCAAACCCGGTAAAATCAAGGGTTTGCGGGACTTTTTGGTTCAATTCAGATGATTCCCATTCGATGGTGCCGATGGTCCTGTCGCCGGTTCTTCTTCCGCTCAACTTTTTCGGTATTCCGAATCCGGCAAACCGTCAGATCATGAACGCGCCGGACGGAAAGCTGTCCGGCTCCTTCAGATGGAACTCCGAGCGCTGGGGGCGCTGTTTTGGGGGACGGGCAACCACCGAAAAGGCGGGAGAAAGGGAAAACATCCTGCTGTCTGCCACGGGAATGCCTCCTTGCATATCTGAACATCGGTTTTTCAATGCCTTATGATGGTACTATCATAGCCGTTTTACGCATCTTTGTTAAGAGTTTTTCAAAACCGATTGTAGGCTTTGCAATTATGTGCTATACTGTTTTCAAAAGGAGGGGATCCTATGACCTTTTCCCTGCCCGACTATGACCAGATCCCCAATGTGGGGCTGTATCTGGAGCCGCTGGGCTGTACACCCCTGACCGGGTCCATGATCTCCAATTTGAAAAGCAGTCATAACAGCATCAAAAAGGTCGGTGTTTTCCGGCCTTTTGCTTTCGGAAGATCAGGAAAAGCGAGGACTGCGGGATTTGTCGCCGAAAAACAGCATACATTCGCTGAAATAACCGGACAGAGTTACACTTTTGTTACGAGCTTTCGTTATACTATTTGACAGAAATATCATAATGGAAGCGTTATAGACAGATATACATATACAGGCAAAGAAAAACAGGTGATCTATTTGAAAAAAAGCATTTCGCCGAAACCACAAACGATCGTCCTGATCGTCATGGGACTGCTGCTGCTTGTGCTTCTTATTTTAAGCGCAGTGGCACAGTCTGAAATCAGCCAAACCGGAAATGGCGGCGATTATCGGGTGGTTGCAGTCGATTCCTGTGAAAAGATCGCAAAAGAGGATGCGCCCACCGGCATGATCCATGAATTCCGGTTTACACTGGAAGAGGTTCACCATGGGGAGACGCTGGCCTTTTTTATCAATCACCATAACGTAGAGATCTATCTGGAAGAAGAGTGTGTATACCAGCTGACAGCCGCCGATGGAGCGATTCGCACACCCGGCGGTGTCTGGCCAATGATCCCCTTGGACGAAACCGATAGCGGCAAGGAGATCCGGATCGTTCTGATCCCCCTGTATCGTGACTATCAGGACGAAACCCCTGCCTTTTTGCTGGGTTCCGCCCTTGCCATATACAAAGCGTCTTTTTATCAGGCACTCCCGGAAATGGTGCTCAGCCTGTGCGTTGTGCTTGCCGGCCTGTTCCTTTTTTGTATGGCGGTCTACAGCAGCGTGCAGCACAATTTTGCACCCCGGCTTTATGCACAAAGCATGCTTGCTGTCTTCACCGGACTGTGGCGGTTTACTTATGGAAATTTTGCCTATTTGCTGTTGGAAAACCATACGGTTTTCGTTTATTATCTTTCCGTCATTTCGCTGATGCTGGTGGCGCTGGCAATGCTGAACTGCGTTGAGGTTGGGGATCATAAAAGAGGCGCCAGGGCAATCGCAGCTTGTTCGCTTGTCTATTGTGTGGGCAATATCGTTCAGGGATTGCTCCAGCTGGCAGGCATTCTCGATCTGCGGCAGATGCTGAAGATCACCCATGCCACGCTCATCGCCAGCGCAGCAATGCTCATCGTCAGCAACGGCGTTGTTTGGTTTCGGCATCACCGAAAGGCAGACAAACTCATCGACCGAAATTACTCGTGGCTGCTGGGCATCGGCGTCATCGTAGACTTGCTGCTTTACTATTTTGCGGCATCCTCCGTCGGCATGCTGTTTACCCTGTGTGCCATCCTGATTTATTCCATGCTGGAAGGGGTTCAGCTGCTCATCCGCTACAGCAGACAAAAAAACGAGCTGGAAGAGATGAATACCCAGCTCATGCTCAGCCGTACCACCACCATGATGAGCCAGATCCGCTCCCATTTTGTGTTTAACATCCTCAATGCCATCAGCGGTATGTGCAAATACGATCCCGAAAAAGCCGACGATACCATCGTGCGTTTTGCCCGATACCTTCGCAGCAATATTGATATTATGGAGAATGACAAAAACATTCCCTTTACCACCGATCTGAAACAGCTGGAAGATTATGTCATCCTGGAGCAGGTGCGCTTCGGTGACAAGCTGGAGTTCTATACCGACATCAAAGAGGATCGGTTTATGATCCCGCCGCTCATCCTGCAGCCCGTGGTGGAAAACGCCATCAAACACGGGATCAGCAAAAAGCAGTCTGCAGGAACCATCATCCTTCGCACCTATGCCACCGACCGGGAGATTGTGATCACGGTGGAGGATGACGGCGTGGGCTTTGATGTCCGGGAGCTTTTGAAAGAGAACTCGGTGGGCATCCGGAACATCCGCTTCCGCCTGCGGCATCTGGTGAACGGAACGCTGGATATCACAAGCGAGATCGGAACGGGCACCACCGTGACCATCACCATCCCGAGAAAGGAGGCACAAGCGTGCGCGTCATTTATGTAGACGATGAAAAACCTGCCATCGACAATTTTCGATTGACAACGGCAAACTTTTCGGAGATTCGAACACTGCATACCTTCCAAAGCGGCAAAGAAGCACTGGATTTCGCCAAGGAAAACCCTGTGGACGTTGCCTTTCTGGATATGGAGATGCCGGAGATCCACGGTCTCGAGCTTGCGCGAAAACTGAAACAGCACGATCCCCGGATCCGTGTGATCTTCGTGACGGCCTTCAGTCAGTTTGCTCTGGATGCCTGGGGGGTAGATGCCACCGGCTATCTGCTGAAGCCGTACACTGCCGCAGAGATCCGAAAAGAGCTCCGCAAATGCACCTACCAAGCCCTTCCTTCCCACCGGGTCGTGATCGAGACCATTCCCACGCTGAGTGTGGCGGTGGACGGCGTGCCGCTTTTTATCTCCGGTGCCAAGCCGCGGGAGATGTTTGCCCTGCTTGTGGATCGGGGAAAGCACGGTGTTACGGTGGGAGAGGGCATTGCCTGTATCTGGCCGGACAGAGCGGCCGATCTTTCCACACAGTCTCTTTACCGTATGACCTACAAACGACTGGCCGATGCGCTGGAGAATGCAGGTGTCGGTGACATTCTTGCCACATCGGAAAACCGACGATATTTGAAGATGGAACAAGTGGATTGTGATCTGTACCGCATCCTTGCGGGAGACAAACAGGCCGCACGGAAATACAGCGGAGAGTATCTGCGGGAATACGACTGGGCAGAAGAACGCAACGGCCAGCTTTATCGAATGTTGCTGTCCGATTGACGGGAATCCCTGTAAAAAATGGAATCAAAGGAATCTATGATCACACGTAAGGAGTGTTGAAGATGAAAATAACTTTGAAGAAGTTGGTAGCGAGTATGCTGACCTTCGTCATGGTTTTGGGCATGATCCCTGCCGTGCCGATACAGGCGGCAGAGAACACCCATGAAGGAGGCACCATTGCGGCGAACGAGCCGGTGGCGCCTGTGTATAATGGAGCCGTCTACGACTACATAAAATCAAACAACCTTATGGCGCCCACCGGCTATATCCATGTGGATACAGCCAGCGGCAGCGTTGGACCGCTGTTCCGGGCGGATTCCTATCAGGGCCATACACAGTCGCTGGCCTATAACGGAGGCGAAGGGTACAACCTTGTCACCAGCACAAAGATGCGTGACCGGGTCACCCAATGGATCATGTACTCGGAGCCGGCCTGGTATGAAAATTATGTGAAAGACAACCCGGATGTAAAAATGCGTCTGGGCGGAAGTCTGGTGAACGGTGCTTCCATGAGCATTGCCACCTATGCCGATAAGAGTACTGCGTTGGGTACGTACAAAGGTCAGAACGGAAAAACCGTCACCATTCCCCAGGACGTACCGCAGGGCGACGTGCTGAATACGACGGGTGTTATTGAGAATCCCTGGATCGCGCTGATCGACGATACCGCACCTTCCATTGTGAAGGTAGAGGGCGGTCAGAGCTGGCTTACCGTTCAATTTGACGAGGCGCTGCGCTGGGCAAACGACAGAGCCGGCTGGCAGCACGGCGGCAGCATG
>JAGAVA010000130.1 GCA_017620505.1 Clostridia bacterium | reverse complement strand
GCAGGGCGAGCGCCCCATGGCTTACGACAACAATACCCTCGGCCGCTTCACCCTGTCCGGCATCCCCGCCGCTCCCCGCGGCGTGCCCCAGATCGAAGTTACCTTCGACATCGACTCCAACGGTATCGTCAACGTTTCCGCCAAGGATCTTGGTACCGGCAAGGAGCAGAAGATCACTATCACTTCTTCCTCCAATCTGAGCAAGGAAGATATCGATAAGGCCGTCAAGGAGGCCGAGCAGTTCGCTGCTGAGGACAAGAAGCAGAAGGAAGCCATCGATGCCCGCAACGAGGCAGAATCTCTGGTCTATCAGACCGAGAAGTCTCTGGGCGAGCTGGGCGGCAAGATCTCCGACAGCGAGAAGGCTCCTGTGGAAGCTGCTCTGAACAAGCTGAAGGAGACCCTGAAGGGCACTGATGTGGAGGCCATCAAGGCCGATGCCGAGGCGCTGAAGCAGGCCTTCTATGCCGTGGCTGAGAAAATGTACGCTCAGGCCAATCCTCAGGGCGCTCCCGGCGCTGACATGGGTGCCCAGGGCGGCGGCCAGACCGGCCCCAACGGCGAGACCGTCTATGACGCCGACTACAAGGTCGTTGACGACGAAGAGCAGAAGTAAGAAATCATGCATACGCAAGCGGGGCAGCGCCCCGCTTTGCGTGCGTTTTACATCCCGATAAAATAGGAGAGCAGATATGGCTGAACAGCGTGATCTTTATGAAGTCCTGGGCCTGCAGAAGGGCGCCAGCGACGATGAAATCAAAAAGGCCTATCGCAAATTGGCGAAAAAATATCATCCCGACCTGAATCCCGGCGATAAAACTGCCGAGGAGAAGATGAAGGAAGTGAACGGCGCTTACGAGGTGCTGTCCGACGCCGAAAAGAAGGCGCGCTACGACCAGTACGGCTTTGCCGGCATCGACCCCAACTATGCGGGCGGCGGCGCAGGCGGCTTTGGCGGCTTCCAGGATTTTGACCTGGGTGACATCTTCGGCTCCATGTTTGGCGGCGGCTTTGGCGGCGGTTTCGGCGGCCAGCAGGCTCGCCCCAATGGCCCCCGAAAGGGCGAAAACCTCCGCGTCACCCTGCAGCTGACCTTTGAAGAGGCTGTTTTCGGCTGTGAGAAGAGCGTCAGCATCACCCGCAACGAGTTCTGTAAGGACTGCGGCGGCAGCGGCGCAAAGAAGGGAACTTCTCCCGAAACCTGTCCCGTCTGCCGAGGCATGGGTCAGGTGAAGTCCACCCAGCGCACCCCCTTCGGTGTCTTTTCCACCAATGCCCCTTGCCAGAACTGTAAGGGCACCGGCAAGATCATCAAGGAGCCCTGCCAGACCTGTAAGGGCGATGGCAAGACCCGCAAGACCCGTACCATTCAGGTGAAGATCCCTGCCGGTATCGACGACGGACAGACCATCTCCCTGCGAGGCGAGGGCAACGGCGGCTCCAACGGCGGCCCTGCCGGCGATCTGTACGTCACTGTGTACGTCAAGGAACACAAGATGTTCAAGCGTGACGGACAGGATATCATTCTGGAGATGCCCATTTCCTTTGCGCAGGCAGCGCTGGGCGCAACCCTCACCGTTCCCACCGTGGACGGCAAGGTGCAATATGATCTGCCTGAGGGCACCCAGACCGGAACGGTCTTCCGTCTTCGGGGCAGCGGCGTGCCCCACATCAACGGCCGCGGTCGCGGCGACCAGTATGTAAAGGTCACCGTGGAGGTGCCCCGCAACCTTTCTGCCGAGCAGAAGGAGCTGCTGCGCAAGTTCGACGATGATATTGACGACTGCTACAGCGAAAAGGGCGGCTTTTTCAAGAAAATGAAGGATATTTTCAATAAAGATTGATCAATAATTGGAAGTCCTGCGGCAAAAACCGCAGGACTTTTTCCATTTATGGAAAAGATACAGGAACTTTTTTTCCAAAACGGTATTTTTTACCGAAATCTCTTGTAACAAACCTGTGGGTTTGTTATAATAATCGGTGATAAAAATATAAATTTGGAGTGCAGAATGAAAAAGAAAAAATGGCTGCTTGCAGCCGATCATAACGCCTGCGCGGAAAGTATGGCCGGGGAGCTTGGACTCAGCCGGCTTACAACCCGTGTATTGGCGGCCCGCGGCTTTGATACCCGGCAAAAAGCACAGGCCTTCATGACCCATTCGCTGGAGGGTATCCACGATCCCTTCCTTCTGAAGGACATGGACAAAGCCGTGGCTGAGATCCGCCGGGCCATCCAAAACAAGGAAAAAATCGCGGTTTACGGCGATTATGATGTGGACGGCGTCACCGCCACCTGCATCATGATCCAGTATTTGAAGAAGATGGGTGCCGACTGCACCTACTACATCCCCGACCGCCTGGAAGAGGGCTACGGCCTGAACGTGGCGGCCATCCAGAGCCTGTACGACGACGGCTGCCGTCTGCTTATCACGGTGGACAGCGGCATCACTGCCGAGGAAGAGGCCGTGTTCGCCAAGGAACTGGGTCTGCGGCTCATCATCACCGATCACCACGAGTGCAAGGAAAAGCTGCCCGACGCAGTAGCCGTGGTCAACCCCCGCCGTGTGGACAGCGAGTATCCCTTCCGGGAACTGGCCGGCGTGGGCGTGGCCTTCAAGGTCATCTGTGCGCTGGAAAAGGATCGCCCCATTGCCGATCTGCTGAAGGAGTACGCCGATGTGGTGGCCGTTGGTACCATTGCCGACGTGATGCCGCTGGTGGAGGAAAACCGCATCATCGTTTCCTATGGCCTCAATTACCTGCAGCACACCAAAAACTTTGGTTTGAAAGCGCTGATGCAGAAGCTGGGACTGGACACCAAGGTGGTCACTTCCAATTCGGTGAGCTTTATTATGGCGCCCCGCATCAATGCGGCGGGTCGTCTGGGCGGTGCCAGCAGTGCCGCACGGATGTTCCTGACCGAGGATCCCCGGGAGGCTGCCGCGCTGGCGGAGCATCTTTGCAACCTGAACCACCGCCGCCAGGAAGAGGAAAACGGAATTTACGAGCAGATCATCGCCCGTATCAAGGCTCAGCCTGAGCTGACCCGGGGAAAGACCATGATGCTGTGGGGCGACGGCTGGCACAACGGTGTCATCGGCATCGTGTCTTCCCGTCTGTCCGACCGGTACGGCGTGCCCTGTGTGCTGATCTCTATGAGCGGCGACAGCGGCAAGGGCTCGGGTCGAAGCATCAAGGGCTTCAACCTGTATGCCGCGCTGGAAAAGAACGCCGATCTGCTGGAGAAATACGGCGGTCACGAGCTGGCGGTGGGTCTTACCGTCAAGCGGGAAAATCTGGAGGCGCTGCGGGATGCGTTGGAGGCCTATGCACATACTGCACAGAACGAAGAGATCGTCCCCTGTGTCAATGTGGACTGCCGGGTGGAACCTGAGGAGTTGACCCTGCGGGAGGTGCGCGGCCTGAGCGCCATGGAGCCCTTTGGCATGGGCAACCCCCAACCAGTATTTCTGATGAACGATGTGACCATCGAGGAGATCACCCCCATCAGTCACGACCGTCACATCAAGCTGCATCTGAGCAAGCAGGGCAAAAACTTCTATGCTTTTGTGTTCGGCATGGGGGCAAAGAGCTGCCAGTTTGTCAAAGGCGACCTGCTGGACATTGCTTTTTCTGCCGAAATCAACAGCTACCGCGGCAATGAAAACGTACAGCTGGTAATCAAGGACGTCAAATGGGCCGATGGGGAAGAAGCTGCCGACCGGGAAGCCTGGGACACCTGGAATGCCTTCCGGACAGATCGGGAGATTACCAAGGAGCAGGCTGCACTGCTCAGTCCCACACGGGATGAGCTGGTAGCAGTTTTCCGTCACGTGAAGGCCAACGCCGAAGGCGGCGTGCTGTGCGCACCGGCTGCCACCCTGTACCGGAAGGTGCGGTATGAAGCCAGAGCCTGCAGCCGTATGAATGTAGGCAAGCTGATGGCCTGCCTGGAAATTTTCCGGGAATGTGCCATTTTCGACTATGAACAATCGGGCGGAGATCTGGTGATCCGTGTCATGAATTATCAGGGCAAAGCGGACGTGAACGGCTCCGTCGTGCTCAAAACATTGATGGCGATATTGAAGGGTTGATCCTATGAACGAACAGGAAATGCGGGAATATCTGGAAAAACTCAACCAACAGATTTATGCGATCGCGGCAAGCTTCCCGGAGGAGGATGAAAAAAACATCCTCCGGGCTTATGATTATGCCTACAAGCATCATGATGGGCAGCTGCGCAAGAGCGGTGAGCCCTATATCATGCACCCCGTGGCGGTGGCGGTGAACATCGAGCAAATGGGTCTGGATGCGGAATCCATTATGGCCGGTCTGCTCCACGACACCATCGAGGACACCGAAGCCAGCTATACCGAGGTAGCCAAGGAATTTGGCGAGGCGGTGGCTATGCTGGTGGACGGCGTCACCAAGCTGACCCAGATGGAGCATACCAGCTATTCCACCAAGGAAGAGCAGCAGATGGAAGACCTGCGCAAGATGTTCATTGCTATGGCAAAGGACATCCGCGTCATCATGATCAAGCTGGCGGACCGTCTGCACAATATGCGCACTATCCAGTTCCAGCGGGAACAGAAGCAGCGGGATATCTCGGTGGAAACCATGGAGATCTACGCGCCCCTTGCCCACCGTCTGGGTATCCAGAACGTCAAGTGGGAGCTGGAAGACCGCAGCTTGAAGATTCTGGACCCCGTAGGTTATCAGGAAATCTCCGACTATCTGGAGGAGCAGAATCACGGTTTTGCTGATTTCCTGGATCAAACCAAAGCCCGTATCATCGAAAAGCTGGATCAGGTGGGCATCCAATGCCAGGTGAAGGCTCGTCTGAAGAGCGTTTATAGCATCTATCGCAAGCTGTACGGACAGAATCTGCGGTTTTCCGAGCTGTATGACATCTGCGCCACCCGCGTTATCGTTAAATCGCTGGCCGACTGCTACAACGTCCTGGGTCTGATCCACGATTTGTATAAGCCGGTGCCCGGCCGGTTCAAGGATTATATCAGTACCCCCAAGCCCAACGGCTACCAGAGCCTGCATACCGTGGTCATCGGCACCGAGGGCATCCCCTTTGAGGTGCAGATCCGCACCGAAGAGATGGATACCCAGGCCGAATACGGTATCGCCGCCCACTGGAAATATAAAAACGGTCTGAAGGGCTCCCAGAAGGAAGCCACCTTCGCCTGGGTTCGCCAGCTGATCGAAAGCCAGCAGGATTCTGACGCCACCGACTTTATCAAAAACGTCAAAACCGACCTTTTTGCCGACGAGGTTTATGTGTTTACGCCCCGGGGCGACGTGATCAATCTGCCCAAGGGCGCAACTCCTATCGACTTTGCCTACGCCATCCACTCTGCCGTCGGCAACCGGATGACCGGCGCAAAGGTCAACGGACGAATTGTTCCCATCGACTGTGAGCTGCACAGCGGTGAGATCGTGGATGTTATCACTTCCAAAAATTCCACCGGCCCCAAGCGAGACTGGATGCAGATCGTCAAAACCAACGGCGCACGCACCAAGATCAAGCAGTGGTTCAAAAAGGAGCGCCGGGAAGAGAATATCGAGCAGGGCAAGTCCGTTCTGGAGCGGGAACTGCGGGCAAATCTGGTCTTCGATGCCTTCCAGGCCGTGGAGATGCAGGAACTGATCTGCAGCCGCATGAATGTCCCCAATCTGGAGGAACTTTATGCCGGCATCGGCTACGGCGGTGTGGCGCTCAGCCGCGTTATTGCCAAGGTCAAGGATGAAGCTGCTCGTATCAAGGCCGCCGAGGCCAAGGAGGCCAAGCTGGCGGCGCAGGCACAGAAGCCCAGAAAATCCATTGCCAATTCGGGTGTCATCGTGGAAGGTCTGGACAACTGCATGGTGAAGTTTGCCAAGTGTTGTACGCCCGTTCCCGGTGACAGTATCATCGGCTTTGTCACCCGCGGTTTCGGCGTTTCAGTACACCGTCAGGACTGTGCCAATGCCAAGGCTTCTGCCCGCAACCCCGGTGAGGATGGCCGCTGGCTGCGCACCGAGTGGGCGGAGGACGAAAAGCACCAGTACAACACCGGCATCAAGATCGCGGCCAACAACCGGGTGGGTCTGCTGTCTGACGTGCTGAGCCAGCTGAGCAATATGAAGATCAACGTTTCCGAGCTGAACGCCCGGGAGGATGACGAGGGCCGCTGCACCTTGTATCTGACCATTACGGTGTACGATCAGGGGCAGTTGGAGTTTGTTATCAATCGTCTGGCACGTGTCAGTGGCGTTTCCGAAGTGAAGCGCATCGTTGCCGGAGGCTAAAGAAGTGCAACCAGGGCGGGGGCTTGCCCCCGCCATTTTTTAAATCAGATCAGAGGAGATTATCATATGAGAGCAGTCATTATCCGCGTCAGCCGCGCTTCCATCACCATCGACGGACAGCACGGCGGCAGCATGGACAAGGGCTTTGTGGTGTTGGTGGGTGTCAAGCCTGAGGATACCACCGCCGAAGCGGCCTATCTTGCCAAAAAATGTGCCGAACTTCGGGTTTTTGAAGATGAAAACGGCAAGATGAACAAAGCGCTGGCCGACATTGGCGGCAGTATGATGGTGGTGAGCAACTTCACCCTTTACGCCGACTGCTCCCACGGTCGTCGACCCGATTTTTTCCATGCCGCCAAGCCGGATATTGCCATCCCGGTGTACGAACACTTCCTCAGTGAAGTGAAATCCAGGGGGATCCCCATGATCTGCGGTAAGTTCGGCGCAGACATGGCCATTGATCATGTGAATGACGGCCCGGTGACCATTATTATGGACACCGATCAGATGATGAAAAAAGGAGTGTGACCCATATGATCATTAAGCACGTTATCGTCGGTTGGCTGCAGACCAACTGCTATATTCTGGGCGACGAACAGACCCGCACCTGCGCCCTCATTGATCCCGGTCAGAAGGCTGATAAGATTCTGGAGGCCGTACAGGAGCTGGGCTATGAGGTGAAAATGATCCTGCTGACCCACGGCCATTACGATCATGTGATGGCGGTGCCCCAAATCGTCAAGGCTACCGGCGCCAAGGTCTATATCCACAAAAAGGATGAGTGGCTGCTCAACTGTGAAGAGGTGCTGCGCTACGGCACCCGTGCCGAAGGCTATACCGTCCCCCATGTGGACGGTTATCTGGAAGAGGGTCAGATCATCAAGCTGGGTTCTCTGGATATCAAGGTGCTGCACACCCCCGGCCACACCGCCGGCTGCTGTACCTTCCTGTGCGGCGATGCCATGTTCAGCGGTGACACCCTGTTCCAGGAGTGCTGCGGACGAACCGATCTGGAGACCGGCAGTCTGGAGGAGATCCTCAAGAGCCTCAAGCGTCTGGCACAGCTGGAGGGCAACTTCCGGGTGCTGCCCGGTCACGAGGGCTTTTCCTCGCTGGAATACGAGCGGCAGTACAATCCCTATATCCGTGAGGCGATGCGGCGATGAAGTATTGTTTACAGGGTCACGACCGTGACAACGGTGTCCAGGAGATGCTGATCTCCCTTCTGCCTGATGAGAGTCATGACAAGGTAGAAGAACTTTCCGGTGAGGGCTGTCTCAGCCGTGCCTGGGAAGAAAACGGCGATATCTGCGCCCGGGCGGATATTTGGCGGGGCGATAAACACCGTTCTGCCGTGGTGCAGTGCCCCATTCCCGTCGAAACCGACGGCGAGGAGTATAAGCGTACCCTAACCTACAACGTCAAATCTGCGGTGTACCAGGCGCTGGTTCCGCTGCTGGACAAGCGCCCTGCCTGGGGCAGTATGACCGGCGTGAAGCCGGCCAAGCCTGCCCGGCTGGCCATTCGGGAAGGCATGGATCTTGCTGAACTGGATGCCTGGCTGGACACCCACTATGATGTTACCGAAAACCGCCGCAAGCTGTGTATCCGCGCCGCAGAGTACTCTCTGCGTGCCGAAGACAGCCTGCTTCCCCGGGAGATTCAGCTGTATATCGGCATTCCTTTCTGTCCGGCAAAGTGCAGCTACTGCTCTTTCGTCAGCAACGATATGACCCGTTGGGGTCATATGGTGCAGCCCTATGTGAACTCGCTGCTGCAGGAGGTAGAGGCGGCCGGAAAGCTGCTGCGGGAGCACAGCATCCCGTTGGGCAGCATCTACATTGGCGGCGGCACTCCCACTACATTGAACGAGCAGCAGCTGGAAGCCCTGCTCACCGCAGTGGATACCCATTTTGACCGCTCGGTCTGCCGGGAATATACCGTGGAGGCCGGTCGTCCCGAGACCATTACCGAGGAAAAGCTGCGTATCATGGCCAATCACAAGGTCAGCCGCATTTCCATCAATCCTCAGACCATGAACGACAAGGTGCTGGAGGGCGTTGGCCGCCGCCACACCGCCGAGGACATCGTCCGCTGCTATGAGATGGCCCGCAAGGTGTCGGATTTCATGATTAACATGGATCTGATCGCCGGTCTGCCGGGGGATAACGATGAAAGCCTCATCGACAGCGTCCGTCGGGTGGCAGCGCTGGATCCCGACAACATCACCATTCATTGTTTGGCCCGCAAGCGGGGCGCCCGGCTGTACTTTGGCCCCACCGGCGTGCTGCCCTCCGAAACGCTGGATGCCTGCTACGCTATTCTGAACGAGCTGGGCTATGAGCCTTATTATCTGTATCGGCAGAAATATATGGCAGGCGGTTTGGAAAACGTAGGCTTCTGCAAGCCCGGCACTGCCAGCCATTACAATATCTGCATGATGGAGGAACTGTCCGACGTGATCGCGCTGGGCTCGGGCGGCGTGTCCAAACTGTGTTCCGAGGGCGGCCGCAAGGTCAACCGGGTGGCCAATCCCAAGTTTCCCAAGGAGTACATTGAACGAATCGAAACCATTGCCGACGGAAAAACACATCTGTTGGATGAATGAGCAAAGGGTCGGTATTTGCCGACCCTTTTTGCCTTTTGGAGAAAGACTAACTATTAAAAGTCAAGTTCAAATTGTGGATTGGAGAAAAAAGCAGATAGCACAAAAAAGGGTATAGCAAAGCTGACGTCGGTTAGGACGTCTCGCGGAGTTATGAAGGTGAAGAGATTATGCTGCGGCGTT
>JAGAVA010000129.1 GCA_017620505.1 Clostridia bacterium | reverse complement strand
TTTATCAGTTTATTATATCTTTTTTAGTTGTCAGATGCAAGTAAAAGCACAAAAAAAGAGCGGCGAACCGCTCTTTTTCTCCTTATACCGCCGCGGCAGCGTGCCACAGCACCTTGATCTCGCCGCCGTCGGCAGTGACGGTGATTCGATCTCCCGAAACCCCTGCCAGCACCGCCGCCGCCAGCGGATCTTCCACCTGCTTTTCCACCACCTGCCGCAACGCCCGGGCACCGGCCTGTTCTTCCCTGCATTGTGCCAGAATGGCCTGCAGTACCGCCCTGTCCCAGTGGAGTTCCAGACCCCGTCCCCGGCATTTATCGGCAAGTGTCTCCAGTTCCCGCTGCAGGATGGTCTCCATACAAGCCTGTTCCAACGGCTGAAAGAGCACCACCCCGTCCAGCCGCGCCAGCAGCTCGGGCCGCAGCGCCTTTTTGACTGCAGCCAGCACCCGCTCTTTTTGCAGCTGTCCCTGTCCCTGCCGGACGAAGCCGCAGGGCTTTCCCACAGGCACATCGGAGCCCAGATTGGAGGTGAGAATAACCACCGTCTCCCGGAAGCTGACCGTCTGCCCGGTACCGTCGGTCAGCTGCCCTTCCTCCAGAATCTGCAGCAGCAAGTTGAGCACATCGGGATGGGCCTTTTCCACCTCGTCCAGCAGCACCACCGAGCAGGGGCGCGCCTTGACCCGCTCGGTGAGCTGACCGCCCTCGCCGTAGCCCACATAGCCCGGCGGCGAGCCGATAAGCCGGGACACCGAATGTTTCTCCAGATATTCGCTCATATCCAGACGGATCAGTCCGTCGCTGCCGGGGCAAAGCTGCTCTGCCAGAGCCTTTGCCAGACTGGTTTTGCCCACGCCGCTGGGGCCGCAGAACAAAAATCCACCCCGGGGTCTGCCCTGTCCCGGGAAGGCAGCCCGCCGCAGCATGGCCCGAGCTACCTGTTCCACCGCCTCCTGCTGCCCCAGCACCCGGGTTTTCAGATGGGCTTCCAATCCCAACAGCCGCCGGTGGTTCTGCTGAAGGCTTTCCATGCCCTCACCCCGGAGAATCCGCGCCACCTGCTGCACGTGGTCGGCCGTCACCCTTCCTGTCTGT
This sequence comes from Clostridia bacterium, assembly GCA_017620505.1. Taxonomy (GTDB): domain Bacteria; phylum Bacillota; class Clostridia; order Oscillospirales; family Butyricicoccaceae; genus UBA4644. Next base: position 9,363 of record JAGAVA010000129.1, on the reverse strand, counting down.
TCCATGGCGGCGCAGGATGCAGCCTCGTCCATCAGATCCACCGACCGGTCGGGATCGGCTCTGCCCGTCATACAAGCCGGTGCCAGCTGCAGCACGGCTTCCAGTGCATCGTCGGAGATGGTCACCCCGTGGTGCTGCTCATACCGTGGCCGCAGCGCCCGGAGAATGATATCGGTATCCGTCCGATTGGTCTCACGCACCTCCACCGGCTGAAATCTGCGGGCAAGGGCACTGTCCCGGCTGATGTATTTTTTGAACTCTGCCCCGGTAGTGGCTCCGATGACCTGCAGTCCGCCCCGGGCCAGTGCCGGTTTCAGCAGATTGCCTGCGTCGATGGCCCCTTCTGCCGAGCCTGCGCCACAGATGGTGTGCAGCTCGTCGATAAACAAGATGGTGTCCCCTGCCGCCCGCACCTCCTGCAGCATGGAGCGCACCTTTTCTTCAAACTCACCCCGGTATTTGGTACCGGCTACCATACCTGCAAGACTTAGCGAAACCACCCGCCGTCCCTGCAAAAGGGCGGGGGTCTGTCCGCCGGCAATGCGTTGGGCCAATCCCTCCACCACGGCGGTCTTGCCCACACCTGCAGGCCCCAGCAGCACCGGATTGCTCTTCTGCCTGCGGCACAGAATCTGCATCACCCGGTCGATCTCCCGATCCCGGCAGGCCACCGGGTCATATTCTCCCGCCAGCGCCCGGGCGGTCATGTCCTCGCCGAACTGCATGGTCAGTTTCAGTTCCCGTCGGGCACTGCGTGTGCTCGTCCGGGGCTGCAGTCTGCGCCGCAGGCCTTCTCCCTCCACGCCGCAGGCCTCCAGCACCGACACACATTGGGGCAGCTGCAGCAGGGCGCACAGCAGACTCCGGGCAGTAACGGCGCTGCCGGAGGGCGCCATGGCGGCTGCCTGCTCAATGACAGCTGCGCTGCGGGGCGATAAGGCCGACGGTGCCTTTTCCCCTTTACCCAGCCGCCGGAACACCTCTGCTGCCGCTTGTTTTTCCAGACCGCTCCACTCCTTCAGCAGGGTAGTTTCCTCGCCCAGTACACCCAGCAGCAAATGTTCCGGCTCGATGGTGGCGTGTCCCATTTCCCGGGCCGACTGATAGGCCCGCACCAGCGCCTGCTGCCCATTCTGAGAAAACCGACGCTCGCTCATGCCTTCACCTGCGGGGGAGAAAAGCGGTTTTCGTGCTGTGCGGTGGCCGTCACCCGATCGCCCTCGGGCTGCAACACTTTCTTGGTTTTGCTTTCTTTTTTCATAAATATCGCCTCCAATGCCTATGCTTCCCAAAAATAGTTGGATTATTTCACAGATTATTTGCCGTTTTCCCCATTGCATTTTTTGATTTTTCTGTTAGAATGGGGATAGACTAATTAGGAGGTGCTGTATTATGGCATACAAAATTACTGATGCTTGCGTCGGTTGCGGTACTTGCGCCGGTGCTTGCCCCGTTGGCGCCATCAAGGATGCTGGCGGTAAGTACGAGATCGATGAGAACGCTTGCGTGAGCTGCGGTACCTGCGCTGGTGCCTGCCCCGTCGGTGCTATCGTCGAAGGCTAAGCTATATCATAGTCTAACCGCGAAAAGCGGCTGTCGTGCAAACGGCAGCCGCTTTTTCTTTTGGTTCCTTATTTTCATTTGCTGATTTTTGTGCTATATTGTTATTTAACCCACTAAATCAATAAAGAAGGTATCTCTATGGACACTTCCCGCTTTACGCAATATTGTGAAAAAGTCGTTTCCAACTGCTCCAAGGTCATCGTCGGCAAGGAGGAGGTCATCCGCCGGGTGCTCACCTGCTTTGTCTGCTCGGGTCACGTGCTGCTGGAGGATGTTCCCGGCACCGGCAAGACCATGTTGCTGCGCGCCTTTGCCAAAACCATCGGCGGCGACTTCAAGCGCATCCAGTTTACCCCCGACCTGCTGCCCTCCGACCTGACAGGCATCAACTTCTATGACCAGAAGCAGGGCGAGTTCCGTTTCCGCCCCGGCCCTCTGTTCTCCAACATCATTCTGGCTGACGAGATCAACCGGGCCACCCCCCGTACCCAGTCTTCCCTGCTGGAGGCTATGGAGGAGCGGCAGATCACGGTGGACGGCGTTACCACCGTTCTGGAAGAGCCCTTCCTGGTAATGGCCACCCAGAACCCTCTGGAGTCCTACGGCACCTTCCCCCTGCCCGAAGCGCAGACCGACCGCTTTTTCATGCGGCTCAAGCTGGGCTATATGACCCGGGAGCAGGAGCTGTCTGTGTTAGGCCGCAAGAGCGCACCCGCCATTATCGAGGAACTGGAGCAGGTGGTCTCCGCCGAGGATACCGCCTGGGTGAAGGCGCATTATTCTGAAGTCACTGTCTCCCCTGCCGTGGCAGGCTATCTGATGGACATCATCACCGCCACCCGCAGCGAGAGCCGCACCATCACCGGCGTGTCCACCCGCGGCGCCATCGCCCTGTATAAGGCCGCCCAGGTGAACGCCGCCTTCTCCGGCCGGGATTACGTCATCCCCGAAGATATCAAGGATCTGGCCCCCTGGGTGCTGTGCCACCGCATCTCCTCCACCGGCGGCCGGGCTGCCGACGTGGAAAAGTTCCTGCACACCCTGCTGGAAAAGATCCCCGTGCCCACCGAGAACCTCTGATGCTGATCTTTGTTTTGATTCTGATCGTCGCCGCGGCGGCGCTTCAGTACTGGTCGCTGGCTCATGCGCTGGACGGCGTGGAGCATCATTATGCCCCCGACCGCACCATCACCGAGCCAAACGAGCCCTTCGGGCTGGTGAACACCGTCACCAATCACTCCCGTCGATTCGTGCCTTATGTCCATGTGAGTCAACATATTCCCGTGGAGATGACCCTGCTGACCCAGCAGGCCGTCGCCAGTTATCGGGGAAAGACCACTCAACAGATGGAATACGCCCTCTATCTCATGCCCCGGCAGACCTGGCGGCGGCAGGTGGAGGTCAGTCTTCCCCGTCGGGGACGGTATGTGTTCACCGGTGCCACTCTGCAGGGCGGCGGATTTCTGGGACTCAGCGAGCTGACAGCCTATACCGACCAGAACGAAGAGGTCATCGTTCTGCCCGTTCCCTGTGATACGCCGGCCATCCTCAACACCCTGGGCGGGTTTTTGGGCGACCGATCGGTGGATCGGTACATTCTGGAAGACCCGGTGCTCACGTTGGGCTTCCGGGAATATTCCGGGCGGGAGCCCATGAAGTCCATCTCCTGGACCCAGAGCGCCCGTTCGGGTCAGCTGATGGTCAAAAAATACGACTACACCCTGGAACTGACCGCTACCGTTTTGCTCAATGTGGAATGTGACCGCACCGCTGGCTGGGAGGATCGGCTGGAAACCTGTTTCTCCATGGCGCGGACGGTATGCGAAACGCTGGAGGACAAGCGCATCCCCTATCGGTTTGTCACCAACGCCGGAACGGCAGGCGCCATCACCCTGTGGAGCCAGGTCAGTGACGGTCTTGGCGCAGGCCACCTGTCCACCGTACTGGAGGGACTGGGGCGGGCTACCTACGACCCACTGCGTCCCTTTGCCCACACCCTACAGCAGACGGTACGCCATGTGGAGCAGGGTCGCACCCATATTCTCATCACACCCGAGCGCAGCGCCGCCTGGCAGTGGGAGCTGTCCCGTCTGGAGCAGCTTTCGGGTGCACGTGCCCTCATCCTCACCCCAGAGGAGGCGAACCTGTCATGAATCTGGCCTTTTTTCTGAAAATTCTCACCGATTTGTGCTATTACGGGATGTTTGCCGCCTTTTTTGCCAGTTTTTACGGTCTGACAGGCAGCATCTTGCCGCAGATTGCTCTGATTGCACTGGCGGCGGCTCTCAGCCGCACCCTTTGGCAAAAGCATCCCAGTGCACGGTTTTTGCCCCTGCTGTTGTGCCTGCCGGCCTTTTTGCTTCCCACAAGCACCGCCGGACTGGTGATTTTGGCACCTGCCGCCCTGTATACCCTGTGGACGGTATGGAGCGGGCGGTTCCACCTTACCTATTACGCTGCCGCCGACCAGTTTTTGCTGGCGCTGAAGCTGCTGGCTCTGCCTGCTCTGATGACGGTGGCACTCATGCAGCTCCAGCGGGCCGAACAGTTTTCCCTGCCTTATTTACTGGTGTTTTTACTGGGTTCGGTACTGCTGCTGCGCATGGTGCGCCACGACGAAGACACCCTGCGGCAACCCCGGTTCCGGCTGATGAACGGTCTGTCCATGACAGCACTGTGTGCTCTGTGCCTGTTTTTGTCCAGCCCCTGGTTCCGGGCTGCAGTGGGACTGGTGCTCAAGGGCTGCTGGCGGGTGGTTTCCCTGCCCATTTTATTGGTTGCCATTGTGTTTGGCGGTGCGCTGGCACTGTTTTTCGACGCCATCATGCCCGATGATTTCCACTTTGATCCTGTTCAGCTGGAAGGAATGTTCCCCGAGATAGGCGAAGAGGAAAAGGAGGTCATGGAGGAAGTTGCCGGAAATCCCGAGCTTGCCGAAAAGGTGACCTATGTTTTCTCTGCCATCGGCATTGTACTGGCTGTTCTTCTCATCGTGCTGCTGTTCCGCTGGCTGGCTGCCAAACGCCGGGGCATCCCCTCTTCTTCCGGCGACGAAGTACGCTATGCCGCCTCACCCCTCACCCCCCGGGAAAAAGCCCTCACCCGGCTGAACGCCCGCACCCCCGACCTGCAGGTACGGTACTGGTATCAGCAGCTGTTGCGCAAGACCCGGCAGGAGGGCGGCGAACTGCGCCCCACCATGAATACCCGTCAGCAACGGGACGTGGAGACCGAGGTCTTCAAGGAGGCCGGACTGGTTTCCCGTCTGCGCTCCCTCTATCTGCCTGCACGGTACAAGGGACAGGCCACCGAGCAGGATGCCCGGGAAGCCAAAGAGCTGTATCAAAAAATTAAAAAAGGTTGATTTTTGAAAAAGTCGGTAGAAATACCGACTTTTTCTTGCCTTTTGCGCCGTTCTTCGCTATCATGTATCCGTATGAATTCTATCAAAAAAGGAGTTTTCCCTATGAAGAAGACCATTGGTATTCTGGGTGGTATGGGCCCGCTAGCCACTGCCGACCTGTTCAAGAAGATCGTTCTGATGACCAAAGCCGGCTCTGACAACGAGCACATCCGCATCTACATCGACAACAACGCCCAGATCCCTGACCGTACCGGTGCCATTCTTGGCGGCGGTGCCGATCCCGTGCCCCAGATGACCTCTGCCCTCAAGCATCTGGAAGCCTGCGGCGCAGACTGCATCATCATGCCCTGCAACACCGCCCATTACTTCCTGCCCCGTCTGCAGGAGCAGACCCAGATCCCCTTCATCTCTATTCTGGAGTCCACCGCCAAGGCCTGCGCCAAGCAGTTCCCCGGCAAGACCGCCTGTGTTCTGGGCACCCGGGGCACCCTGGCTTCCGGTCTGTATAACCGTGCGCTGGAGGCCGAGGGCGTTTCTTGCATCCTGCCCAACGAGGAGCAGCGTGACGTGCTGATGTACGCTATCTATGACTGTGTCAAGGGCGGCAAGCCGCTGGAGACCGTCCGGGAGCCCATGGAAAAGCTGCTGGCCGATCTGTCCAAGGAAGGCGCTGATTACTTCATTCTGGGCTGCACCGAGCTGCCTGTGGTGGCAGAAGAACTCAAGCTGCCCGGCGCTTTCATCGACCCCACTGCCGAACTGGCAAAGGCCGCCATCCTGTTCTGCGGCTACGAACTGAAGTAAGCCTATGTGGTTTTGGCTTGCCATCGCCGCTCTGCTGTGCTGGAGCGGCTCTGACTTGTTTTCGAAAATCGGCTGCCGTGACGGCAAGGATAAATACAGCCATCTGAAGATGGTGATGGCAGTGGGTGTGGTCATGGGACTGCACGCCTGCTATGAGATCTTTGTGAACGGCGTGGAGATCAACCTCCACATTCTGGCTACTTACCTGCCGGTGTCCCTGCTGTATATTCTGTCCATGGCTATGGGCTATCTGGGTCTGCGGTACATCGAGCTGTCCATCTCCTCTCCCATTTGCAACGCCTCGGGCGCACTGGTTGCCATTCTGGCCATCCTGACCATGGGTGAAAGTTATCCCCCCGCCGTGCTGGTTGCCATCGGACTGGTCTGTCTGGGTGTCATCGGTCTGGGCATCGTGGAATATCAGGAGGACGACGAAGCCCGCGCCGCCCGTCAGGAGATCGGCAACTTCAAGTATTCCAAGAGCTGGCTGGCGCTGGCGCTGCCCATCGCCTACTGTATTCTGGATGCCGCCGGTACCTTTGCCGACAGTCTGGTGCTGGACAAGCTGAGCCTCACCTACGCGGAGTACGAGGCCAGCGCCAACGTGGCCTATGAGCTGACCTTCCTGCTGGCCGGCATCGTCTGCTTTATCTATGCCGTCGTCATCAAAAAGGACAAGCTGATCCCCAAAATGGAGGCTCCCAAGTACATCGGTGCCTGCTTTGAGACGGTGGGTCAGTTCGCTTACATCTACGCCATTGCAGACACGGCTCATCTGGCTATGTCTGCACCCATCATTTCGGCCTATTGCGCCGCTTCCGTCCTATGGAGCCGCCTGTTCCTCAAGGAAAAGCTCAGCTGGAAGCATTACCTGTGCATCGGCCTTGCCGTGGTGGGCATCGTCATCATGGGTATTTTTGACGTATAATTTGGAAAAAGCGGGCATTTCGCCCGCTTTTCTTTCATTTGGGAGGAAATTATGACCCAAAAAGAGATTTTACAAACCGCCCTGGCCCAGTCTGCCATCGACCTCAACTGCCGTCCGGAGGATCTGACCTCTGGCAAAAAGGTAGTGGTGGAATCCAAACCGCATCCCAAGGCCCGGGCTTATCTCAAGCTACCCTTCGCCTGCAATCTGGTAAGCTACGGCGGCGGTGTGGTGGCCTCGGTTTCGCCGGAGGTACGGGAAATCGTCACCGCCTACATTGAAAAGTATCCCGTGGAGCACCTGTTCGAGACACCCAATCTCCACGCGCTGGACGATGCCCTCGTACCCTACAGCCTGCGCTCCTGCTTTATGGCGGAATATTTTCTGCCCGATCTGAACGCCCTCAAGCCCCTGCCCTGTCAGTATGACCTGCGCCTTTTGATGCCTGCCGATTTCAAAAACCTCTATCTGCCCCAGTGGAGCAACGCCCTCAGCGACAAGCGGCCCCATCTGGACGTGCTGGGCGTGGGCGCCTATGACGGAGACACCCTCATTGGCTTTGCCGGTTGTTCTGCCGACTGTGACAGTATGTGGCAGATCGGCATCGACGTGCTGCCCGACTACCGGCGGCAGGGCATCGCCTCTGCCCTCACCGCCCGTCTGGCGCTGGAATGTCTGCAGCGAGGCAAGGTGCCCTTCTACTGCGCCGCCTGGAGCAACATTCCCTCGGTGCGTAACGCCATCAAAGCGGGTTTCCGTCCGGCCTGGGTGGAGCTGACGGTGAAATCCATCGAAACCGTCAACGGCATGAATCAATAATGAAACGCCCGGAGCAATCGCTCCGGGCGTACTTTTTTGCCTGTTTACAGCTTTTCCACCGCGATTTTGACCACTTCTGCGGCCTTTTTCGCCAGTTCCTCCACCATGGCCTTGTCACGGCCTTCCACCATGACGCGAACCTTGGGTTCGGTGCCCGAGGGACGGATGACCACCCGGCCTGCACCGTTGAAGGCGGCCTTGATTTCTTCGCCCACCTGTACCACTTCGGGCAGCTGGGCCACCTGATGCTTGACGGCATTGGGCGCTGCCACGTTGATGGAAATCTGGGGGAAGGATTCGATCATCCGGTTCAGTTCGGAGGCCGGCTTGCCGATCATTTTCATAGCGCACAGGAACTGCACGGCGGTCAGCTGACCGTCACCGGTGGTGGCATAGTCGGACAGGATCAGATGGCCCGACTGCTCGCCGCCGATGTTCCAGCCTTCGGCACGCATACACTCCAGCACATAGCGGTCACCCACCTTGGTGCTGAGGATGGGGATGCTGCGCTCCTCCAAAAAGGCGTGCAGACCCAGATTGGTCAAAATGGTACCCACTGCACCGCCCTTCAGCTTGCCGTTTCTCTTCATGAAATCGGCAAGGATGCCCATAATGTGGTCGCCGTCGATGACTTCGCCGGTCTCATCCACCAACAGGCAGCGGTCAGCGTCGCCGTCAAAGGCACAGCCGATGGCATAGCGGCCGGTTTTCATCATTTCCTGCAGCTTTTCCAGATGGGTGGAGCCGCAGCCTTCGTTAATGTTCACGCCGTCGGGCTGGGCATGGGTGATGACAGCATCAGCGCCCAGCGCACGGAACAGAGATTCTGCCGTGGCGGAGGATGCGCCGTTGGCACAGTCCACAGCCACACGCAGGCCGATCAGACGGCAGGGCGCGGTACCGGCCACGTGGCGCACATAGGCCTCCACCGGGTTGCCGCCGGCAAATGCTTTGACGGCACCGATGTCACCGCCGGTGCGGACACGGGTGGGGGGATTGTCGATGTAGGCTTCCAACTGCTCTTCCTGTTCGTCGGTAAGCTTGTAGCCTGCGCCGCCGAAGATTTTGATACCGTTGTCCCCAAAGGGATTGTGGCTTGCCGAAATCACGATGCCCGCGTCGGCTTCCTCGGTGCTGGCCGTCAGATAGGCCACACCGGGGGTGGGCATGACTCCCAGAGAAGTCACATCAGCGCCGGCATTGCACAGACCGGCGGTAAGGGCCGCCTCCAGCATACCGCCCGAAATGCGGGTATCCCGACCGATAAAGACCAGCGGACGGCGTCCCAGCTGTTCTTCCAGCAGGGTACCCAGACCCAGACCCACTTTATAGGCCAAATCAAAATTCAGTTCCACGTTGGCTTCGCCGCGAATACCGTCCGTTCCAAAATATTTCATAGGGAATTACCTCGTTTCCTCAGATTACAGTTCCATTTGTCCCTGGAAAGGGATGCCCAGATGCTCATAGGCCTTCATGGTAACGCATCGGCCTCTGGGGGTACGATTCAAAAAGCCGATCTGCAGCAGATAGGGCTCATAAACGTCCTCCAGCGTGACGCTTTCTTCGCCGATGGTGGCGGCAAGGGTCTCCAGACCCACCGGGCCGCCCCGGAAGTTGCGGATGATGCTCTCCAGCATCCGCCGGTCGGTACGATCCAGACCAAGGCCGTCGATTTCCAGCGCCGACAGCGCCACATCGGCCATGTGCCGATCTACGCAGCCGCTGCCCTCTACCTGGGCAAAGTCCCGGACACGCTTTAAGATGCGGTTGGCGATACGGGGCGTGCCCCGGGAACGCCGTGCGATCTCCATGGCGCCGGAAGGCTCAATGTCCACGCCCAGGATTCCTGCGGTACGGGTGACGATGGCCTGCAGTTCCTCGGGGG
>JAGAVA010000128.1 GCA_017620505.1 Clostridia bacterium | reverse complement strand
TATTGATCTGAACCGGAAAAAGCCCATCATCGCCAACAAAATGGGCGGTTTTTCGGGCAGCGCCATCTTCCCCATCGCTCTGCGGATGGTCTATCAGGTCTATGAGGCCGTCAACATCCCCATCATCGGCATGGGCGGCGTTTCCTCTGCCCGTGACGTGATCGAAATGATGCTGGCTGGCGCTACCGCCGTGGGCATCGGCGCCGCCAATCTGGTGGAGCCCTTCATCTGCAAGCAGATTATCGAGGAGCTGCCCGCTGTGATGGAGCAATACAAGATCGAAAGCCTGTCCGATATCGTGGGCAAGGCGCACTAACCGCCCGTTGCCTCCCCTGTGCAAGGGGAGGTGCTGAACGCAGTGAAGCGGAGGGGTTGTAGACATCTTACAATCCTCCAGTCACCGTTCGGTGACAGCCCCCTTTCCACAAGGGGGCCACTATACAGAAAGGAACGATATTTATGGGTAAAGACGTTATCGTTGCCTGCGATTTTGACAGCAAGGAAAAAACGCTGGCATTTCTGGACAAATTTCAGGGTGAAAAGCCCTTTGTGAAAATCGGCATGGAGCTCTATTACGCCGAAGGCCCTGCCATCGTCAAGGAGATCAAGGCCCGCGGTCACAAGATCTTCCTGGATCTGAAGCTGCACGACATCCCCACCACCGTCAAGAAGGCCATGGCCGTTCTGTCCGGCCTGGATGTGGATATCTGCAATCTGCACGCCGCCGGTACCTCCCGGATGATGGAGGCCGCACTGGAGGGTCTGACCCGTCCCGACGGCACCCGTCCCCTGCTGATCGCCGTCACCCAGCTGACAAGCACCGACGAAGAGATCATGAAGCGCGATCTGCTCATCGATCAGCCTCTGGACAAGGTGGTCATGCACTACGCCAAGAATGCTGCCGATGCCGGTCTGGACGGCGTTGTGTGCTCTCCTCTGGAGGCCGGTAAGGTGCATGAGGTCTGCGGCAAGCAGTTTTTGACCGTCACCCCCGGCGTCCGCTTTGCCGGCGGCGATGTGGGCGACCAGAAGCGTGTCACCACTCCCGAAAAGGCCAAGGAACTGGGCTCCGACTACATTGTGGTGGGCCGCCCCATTACCGCAGCCGAAGATCCCGTAGCCGCCTGGAAGCGCTGCGTTGCTGAATTTTGTGATTAAAGGAGGATTATCATGGAACAGTACAAAAGAGAGTTTATCCAGTTCCTGCAGGGTGCAGGCGTTCTGAAGTTTGGCGACTTCACCGCCAAGTCCGGCCGGAAGATCCCCTATTTCGTCAACGCCGGTATGATCAAGACCGGTGATGAGATCGCCAAGCTGGGCGAGTTTTATGCCAAGGCTTATTTTGACAAGCTGGGCAAGAAGGACGCCGTCCTCTACGGCCCTGCCTACAAGGGCATTTCCATTGCGGTGTCTGCCGCAGTGGCCCTGTCCAAGAACGGTCTGAACGTCCCCTTCTTCTTCAACCGCAAGGAAGTCAAGGATCACGGTGAGGGCGGCGTGTTCGTGGGCTATGTGCCCCAGGCCGGTGAGGAAGTGGTCATCGTGGAAGACGTGATCACCGCCGGTACCGCCATCCGCGAGAGCATGGCCATTCTGTCCGCTCTGGAGGGCGTTAAGGTGGCTGCCACCTTCGTCATGGTGGACCGCAAGGAAAAGGGTCAGACCGACAAGGGCGCCATGCAGGAGATCGAGGAGCAGTTCGGCTTCCCCATCTACTC
>JAGAVA010000015.1 GCA_017620505.1 Clostridia bacterium | reverse complement strand
TGAATGACAGTCCGGGGGACTGTCAGAGCCGCGACCGGGCTCGCCGCAGCGAGCTGTCACCGTAGGTGACTGGGGGAGTTTCTCTGCGGCAATGAACGGACACCCCGGGAGGGGTGTCCCTACAAATAAAAACCGTGTCATTGCGAGCCGGTTTGCAAACTGACCTGTCGATCCGCCATTCCCCTTGAAATTCTGGCTATTCTGCCGCTGCCGAACACCGCTTTTTTAACCCGGAAGAACAGGAAATTTTGAGACCTTTTTCAATATCCGTTTTTGTGCCTTGCGCTGATGGAAAAAATGTCGAAATTTTGAATAAATTGTTGCATTCGCGCTTGACGGAATTCTCATATATATTGTATAATTGTAAAAATGGTCGAATTATATCCATTTTAAAAAGAAGGTAGAAAATCAAGGAGGGATTCAATGAAAAGAATAGTGAGTTTGCTGCTGGCATTATTGCTGGTGCTCTCCGTCTTTCCCGTGTCTTCGTCGGCTGCCACAGTGACAAAAGACGAGGTCACTCGCGCCATCGCCATCGTCTTTGACAACTCCGGTTCTATGTATGAAAGGGTTGGCAATGCTGATGCCGAGGCACCGATGGCCTGGTGTCGTGCAACCTATGCAATGCAGGCATTTGCCAATATGATGAACCCTAATGATCAGATGCTTATTTATCCGATGCATCCGATCACAGTGGGAAAAGGCAGCTCCGAAATATTTGACTGGGACAATCCGCTGAAGATCCGTCAGCAGGATGCTGCAAAGATCCAACAGATCTATACCCCGGATCCCCAGGGCACCCCCATTGAGACCATTCCTGCTGCGCTTGCAGGCTTGAGCGGTGTTACCGCGGATGAAAAGTGGCTGGTGGTTCTGACGGACGGCTCTGAGTTCTATGAAAATGATGAAGAGCTGAGCAAAAGCCAGACCAAGGCCCGTTTGGGCGAGGAACTGACCAAGTGCCGCCAGCAGGTGAATGTGATTTACCTGGGCATCGGTTCTCAGACTGCAATGCCTGACAGCGTGACCGGTAGCTACCAGTATCACGAAAAAGGTACCGCATCCAGCGATGAGGTTCTGTCGGCACTGAGCAGTATGTGTAACATCATTTTCGGCAGAAAAGAGCTACCCAATATTACAAGCAGCACGAAGAATATCAATTTTGACGTTTCTATGGGCAAGCTGATCCTGCTGGTGCAGGGACAGAACATTACAGATGTGACACTCAACGGTATGGCTCCCAGCTCTGTCAGCGATATGAAATATGCAGAACTGGGTGGCGGTCCGGATGATAAATATGCCTATAACTACCGTCCTTTTAAGATAGACACAGCGCTGCAAGGCGCCCTGGTGATTTATGACCAGCCTCTGGATGCTGGCGAGTATACCCTCAGCTACAGCGGTTCTGCCACCAGCGTGGCTTGCTATTACGAACCCTATGTAGACCTGTATGTGGAACTGCTGGACGAAAACGGAAATGTGGTGGATCCCAACGCTGAGAACGTGGCCGGCAAGTACACCATCCGCTACTGTATGGTGGACAAGGACGGCAACGAGACAAAATCCGCCTTGTTGGGCAGCACTTCCTATAAGATAACCTACATTCTGAACGGTGAGCCGCAGACGGTGGAAGCTACCAGCGGTGGTACCATCGAGCTGGATATTCCTCCGGAGAGCACTTTAGATGCCAATTTTGTGGTTACATATCTGGATGGCTACACCATTACCCGTGACGCAGAGGATCTGGGTTGGCCGAAAGGCGGTCTGAAATTTGCCGCACCCGCTGCCGGTGATTTGACCATCACCCTTTCCGGCGGTCAGCAGGACTACAAGCTGAGCGCACTGCCTCAGGGCGAGAAATTCCAGCTGAGCTTTGCTTATGACGGCGTTCAGCTGACCAACGATCAGCTCAGCGGTTTGGAGCAGCTGAAGGTGACGCTGGAAGGCGGCGACGGCGCAGAGGGTATGA
>JAGAVA010000127.1 GCA_017620505.1 Clostridia bacterium | reverse complement strand
GCGCGGTTTCGCCACTTTTTCTGCGGAAAAAGCCGGCGGGTCAGGGTGTTTTTGACCATAATCACATAGATTACGGCCAAAAACCATCCTGTAGGGGCCGCTGCCCTCAGCGGCCCGTGTCCTTTGGTGGCACAAATCTGATTTTTTGCAGCAGGCTTATTTTCCGTTTTTCTGCTTAAAAAAGCGGCTTTTGGGGCTGGCTGTCGGTCAGCTCATACACCAGCTGCAGATATTTTTGATTCAGCGGGGTCAGCTTCCATTCCTTGCGCCGCAGCCAGATGGTATCCCAGGAAAAATCAGCGCCGGACAGCCGCAGCGCCCGGATATTGCTGTGATATCCCAGCTTATCATAGGCACGACGGTTGTAGCCACCCACAAAATAGCAGTTGGTACGGCTCAGAAAGTTATGATAGCTGCCTGCATCGCTGATGGTGATCCAGCTGCTGCAGGGGAAAAACTCATCCTGGATGCGGAAGATATCCTTATCGGTGGGCCAGGGGTTGCGCTCATACCGCAGCCGGGGATAGAGGGCCAGATGCTCCAGCGGAATGGATTCGCCCTCCAGCTCATACAGCGGACTGTGCGGGCCGACCAGACAGCTGGACGCATTGGTGCAGATGACATTGCCATCCAGCTCCAGCTTTTCAAAGACGGCGAAGACCCGCTCACGGGCAGCTGTGGGTGTGGAAATGATGCCCAGATCGGAGGTGCCGCTGAGCACGTCCTGCAAAACGGCATCGTTATTGTTTTCGGTAAAACGGTACTCGGTGTACTTTCCGCCGTTCTCATTACAGACCATGGTAAAGGCCGAGCTGGCATAGAGCAGAAAGTCCGAGGAAACACACAAGCGATCCCGCTCTTCGGGCAAAGCTGCCAGCAGCAGCCGGTCATAGATCTGTAAAATCTCCTTGGCAGAATCCACAAACTGCAGCCCAAAGGGGGTCAGCGTGATGCCGTTGTAGGAGCGGTGCAGGATCTTTTGCCCCAGTTCCTTTTCGGCGGCGTTCAGAGAGGCGCACAGGCCGCTCTGGGAGATATACAGCTTTTGGGCTGCCTTGTTGATGGAGCCGCAGGAGATGATCTCCACGATCTGCTGCAGCTGACTGATCTTCATAAAAACACCCCATTTCGGCAATCGTTATTTTCGCTTACAGTTTATCGCATTTTTCGATAACCTGCAAGCTTTTTTCGAGGAATACTGGACAGAGGCGGCCAAAACGGGTATGATAAGCTTATCAGAAATTGCAATCAAATTCAGAGGGATTTTCTATGGAACGGAAAAAATTGGGTCTGATCGTCAATCCGGTAGCCGGTCTGGGCGGCAGTGTGGGTCTGAAGGGCAGCGACGGTATGGTGGAGGAGGCGCTGGCACGGGGTGCTGTGCCTCAGGCCGAGCATCGGGCGCAGGTGGCGCTGCAGGAGCTGTTGTACCTGCGGGATAGCCTCACGGTTTATACCGGAGCCGGCAGCATGGGCGAAAACATTGCAAAAGAACTGGGCTTTGCCTGTGTGGTGATGGAAGGCGATGCCGCCGCAGCCACCACCGCCGAGGATACCCGTGCCTTGTCCCTGTGGCTGCAGGGGCAGGAGGCCGATCTGATCCTCTTTGCAGGCGGTGACGGCACCGCGCGGGATATCTGCGCCACCGCCGGAGAGGCTTCTGTCTTTCTGGGTGTGCCCGCCGGGGTAAAGATCCATTCGCCGGTCTATGCCCGCAGTCCTGCCACCGCAGGCCGTCTGGCGGCCCTGTATCTGGAAGGGCAGGTAAGTGCTGTGGGTGAGGAAGACGTGCTGGACATCGACGAGGAGCAGTACCGTCAGGAGCAGATCAACACCCGTCTGTACGGCTGTCTGCGCATCCCCCGGGAGCCTGCCTTTACCCAGTGCCGCAAGTGCAGTTCGGCGGCAGGGGAGGAGGAGGCCATGGCTGCCATCGCCGATTATGTGGCCGACACCATGGAAAAGGACACCTATTATATCATCGGTGCAGGCACCACCACCCGTGCCGTCATGCGGGAGCTGGAGCTGGAAAACACCCTGATCGGCGTGGATCTGGTCTATAATTACGAGCTGGTAGCCAGCGACATTTACGGCAGTCAGATTTTGGAGCTGATCGGCGACAAGAAAGCCAAGCTGGTGGTTACCGTCACCGGCGGACAGGGCTTTTTGTTCGGTCGGGGCAACCAGCAGCTGACACCCGAGGTTCTGCGGCGGGTGGGCAAAGAAAATATCCTCATTCTGGCCACCAAGGAAAAGATCATGAAGCTGCGGGGTCAGCCTTTGCTGGTGGATACCGGCGATGCAGCGCTGGATCAGTACCTTTCTGGTTATCATTCGGTGATCTGCGACTACAACGAAACCATTGTCTGCAAGGTTTCTGCAGGCTAAAAACCATTTATGCGAACAATGCCCGGGAGGATTCTCCCGGGCATCGTTCTATCTTGGGAATGCCAATGGTCAGCGGATCGTTACAAGACCGGTTTTGGGCGTTATGACAGGGCTGTAGGTGCCGTCATCGGCCAGGAAGAACAGCGAATACTCGTATTCCCCGCGGGAAGGCGCTGTGGGGAAGGTAAAGGAGCGTTCTTCCTTGCCGTTCAGATCGGATACCGTAGTGCCGGATGCATAGCACATTCTGCCGTCCTGATAGAGGGCAAGGATGAGGAAGCAGGCCTCTTCGTACTGTCCCTGACCGTCAAGCAGCAGGAGGGCAGAATCGTCTTCGATCTCCAGAGCAGAAACCGACAGGAAGGGCGCATCGGGATCGGCGTACAGCAGGGTCTGGCAGTCGGTCTGCTTATCGCCGGAAAGTACCGTTACGGTATACCGCTCATTGGCCTGCATGTCCGAAAGCAGCAGCTGACGGGTGGAGCCGCTGGGTACATTTTCAAAGCGCTGTTCGGAAACTACCGTACCCGTTTCATCCCGGATGGTCACCGTCATGCCCTGCAGGGCAGTGCCGCCGCAGTTGCGCACAAGTGCCTGCAGTTGCGGAGCATCATAGGCGTTTCCGGGAATGAATCCAAGCTGTACGATCTCACCAAAGCCTTCGGTAAGGCCGACGCTCAGGCTGTTGTCCGACAAATCGCTGTCAGAGACCTCGGCTTTATTGACCACCGGTGTGATGCTGACCGTATAAGTATGCGCACTTACGCCATCGGGTGCAAAAAACGCATGGAAGCGGGATGTACTGCAGGAGGCGGTGGAATGATCGAAGGTATGCGCGTAAACGGTTTCACCGGATTCATCGGTGATCACAACCTTCGTGCCGCTTGCATCGGTCAGACTGTTGTTGTAAACCAGACCACTCAGCTTCAGCTCGCCGGTGTTGAGCAGATGTGCTTCATCATAAGACAGTTCCTTGAGCACAAAGTCCATGCTGTCGGGGTTTACCGTCATAGTGCAGAGGTTCGTGCTGGAACGATCGGAGGCATCCGTCGTGCTCAGCAAATAGCTGACGCAGGCAATACCGCTGCTGTTTACCGAGGCACAAAGCTGAGAGGCAGTGCCGTCGGTGAGGGTCAGAACCAGCGGGTCACTCCACTTGCTGTTGCTGGTGCTTCTGATGTAACGGATACAGCCGTTTTCTGCCCAGAAGATATATTTGCGGCCATAAGAAGTGGGATCAGAAACCAATACAGGGCTGCCGTTCTGGCAGAAGTTGGTCTGAATGGTTTTTACCAGGGCATAGGAGTCGTAGACCTTCAGCAGACCGTCTTCATCAATATTGACGGTGGTGTAGCCGTCGGTGGCATAATTCAATACGTCGGGAACCACATATCCATAACCTCTGTAAAGGATGTTGGTGGTGCCGCGGTAATAGACCGCAGAACTCAGGTAGGAATCATAAACCGGGCGTGCAGAGAGGGCATCGGTTCTCTTGGAAACAGAGCCGAGAGCGTCATTTTCCAGCTGTGCATAATACAGCACCGGACTGCCGCCAAGGATGTTTTCGGAAGTGACCTTGCTGTCCTGCATCCAGGTCACGGTTGCCTTTGTATTGTCGGAGGAAGCAGAGATCCTGGGATCGTAGACATAGGCATTGGGCTCGTAAGTTTCTACGATCTCACCGTTTTTGGCGATCTGAATGACGGTGCTCTGCAGCATGCCGTCCAGGCTTCCGGTGTCGGTGGATTCCACCCAGATTACATAATCACCGCTGGCAGAAGGCAGGGCAGGGTAGGTGCCGTCGTTGCTCAGCTTTTTGGGGCTGCCCCAGCTGCCGTCGGTGTTTTGCTCACTCATGAACAGGGCGGTGTGCTGGGCTGCCGTGCCGGACAGATCGGAAGAGCCGTCATCTGCCGTAAAGTAGAGGACCGCATTGCCGCTGCTGTTGACTGCCATGGCAATGTCTGCGTTGGGCGCGATGTTTTCATAGCGAATATTTGCGCCGCTTTCGGTGCTGAACTGCAGCAGGGAAAGATCTTCTGTAAAGAAGCCGCCGCCCTGTTCCAGATAAGCCCGGGTAATTGCCTGCCAGTCGCCGCTCCAGTCTTCCAGAGACATAAGCTCGACGCCTTCATTGTCCAGCACGTACCATTCCAGCTTTTCCTTATCCCAGTGGAAGGAACCCAGCTTGAGCTTGAGTTCACCGCCAAGGTCATAGGCCTTCAGCGTGACCTTCAGAGAAACGGCACCGTCGATGACGGGATCCAGAGAGAGGGGATTCCCCGCTGCGGGATCATGGGTCATGGTGATCTCGGGGCGAAGCTCGCCTTCGCCGCCCACTTTGGCCTCTACTTCATCGCCAAGGGAGCCGCCAATGCCAACACCCACCATACCGTAACCGGTAACAGAGGTGCTGCCTGCAACATTGACCTTGTTATAGGGACCATAGAAGTGCAGCTTGCCGCTGCCGCCCACACCGATCTGGGTCTCCAGATAGCTGGGAACGGGAACCGGCAGGGGATACTCCAGCTTAATGACGCCGGGATATTCCAACTCGGTCAGAGAGGTTTTGATGGTGGCGGTTTCGGCGTGGTTCAGTTCGGGAATTTGATTGATGCCGAAGGAAAGATCGCCCACCCATTCACCATCCATGGCATCGGTGATGGGAACCACCAGCGTACCTTCGATGAAGACGTCAACGCCGGAGCTCATAGATCCCACTTCCCAGAAGTCCATGGTGTCGGTTTCGCCCTGTTTCCAGGTGAACTGGATCTTGAGCTGTTCGTTCAGGATGCTGATGTCCGTGGCAAAGGGCACCATGCTGCCAAAGCCCATATCCAGGTTCAGGCCGGGCAGGAAGTACAGATTGCTGTCCTCGTCGCTTTCGTCGGCAGCGCCAACCTGCTGCTTGCCTTTATCCACCGGCAGGCGGATGTTCAGCTTGCGGATGCTGACAGGGAGCAAATGACGGGTCTCTACCTTCTGGCCGTCATAGGTGCCTTCGGCAACGATATAGATGTCCTCGCCGGGATCAAAGAAGGTGGTAAAGCGGATGCTGTTTACCGTGTCATCCTGCAGATCATACTGCTTGTTGCCCTTGCCGTTTACAAGATACACTTCCCGGCCTTCTTCGTCGATGTTATTCCAGTCCACCTGGATCTTAACATTCTTGGGGTCGGTATCCTCCTGCCGCAGGGTAACGCTGTCCAGGCGGTTGAGCAGATTGGCCAGGATGCTGTCCTGATACTGGACTGTCTTGAAATAGATCTCACCGGGTGTCTTTTTCTTCAGCCAGATGGTGTGGTTGCCTTCGTCTGCAAGATAGACGAAATGGCTGTTGTCAAAGTATTCCGGATGGGAAACGATGATGGTGGAAAGGCCGGTCTTGTTCAAAACCTCACTGGAAAATGCAAACTCACCCAGTGCGTTGGTCTTGCCCAGGGATTGCCCATCCACGCTGACGGTGGCATCGCCCAAAAGATATCCCTGCAGGTTTTCCATGGTATAGCCGTATACGGTGACTTTATAATCCTCTTCTTCCCGTTCGGGCAGGACGACTTCAGGGGCAGAGGAACCCACCAGCGTGCCGAGGCCCAGCAGCGGGGGCGTACGGCAGATACCGAGGGAGGCGGGATAAACCAACGTGCCGTTAAACTGGCAGGATTCCGGCGTCAGTTTGTTTACATTGCCGCCCAGACCGCCGATGACCACCGAACCGCGGCTCTCTTCTCTGGGAAGCTGGAGCACACCGGTGATGGAGCCGTCTACTATGCAGCTGCCTGCCTGGATTTTTTCGGTGGAGGATGCCAACAGTCCGCCCAGGCAGATAAAGTGGTTGGAGATCAGATCTTCGTAATAGTCAGCGGTGGACGATGCGGACACATTGCCCTCTACGCGGCAGTTATCAAAGATCATATCTTCAGCAGCTTCGCCAACCAGACCGCCCGCGTACAGGTTAAAGCAGTGTTTTCGGCTTACGGAAAGGCCTCTGGAAACACAGTCTGTCATCTGACCTTCCATAAAGCCTGCAATGCCGCCAATATAGTCAGACTGAGAGCCCTCTTCCCGAATGTCATAGGTGCGGGAATTGCGGATCTGTTTTTCCACGATACATCCGCTGATGGTACCGCTCATTTCGCCTGCGATACCGCCCATACAGTGGGCATCAAAGAAGTAACCGCCCAAATATCGGTTTGCATGATCGCCGGTACAGCTGGTACTGCCGGTCAAATTGCCGTTAAAGGTACAGTTTTTGATGACGCCCGAACGGGAGCCGCCAATGCCGCCCACGATCTCACCGCCGACGGTGCCCGTTACAGTGCAGTTTTCCACCGTGCCGGAGCCATCACCGACGATGCCGCCCACATAGCCGTCCAGACCCATCACATCGCCCGTAACATAGCAGTCCTTGATCGTACCGGACATATAACCTGCAATGCCGCCCAGTGCAGAGTCATCACGGCCGCGGCCGGATACCGAGGCCTTTACGTAACAGTTTCGGATAATGCCTGTTGCGCTGGCAGCCAGACCGCCGCCGCCGTCATAGGCATCACGCATATCACCTAAGAAGCAGCAGTCCTGCATGGCCAACGTGCCGGCTCTGCCCAAAAGTCCGCCTGCGCAGCCTCCGTAGAATGCATCAGGGTCTTCCGGTTCAATGGACAAAGTGCCGTCTGCCCAACAACTGTAGACAGCAGTATGCTCAGAAGACTCTACCAGACCGCCCATAAAAACGTCGTTGCCGGATGCATACAGATCCACACTGGCGCAGCACTCACCCAGAACCAGATCAGATACACCGGAAATCAGGCCGCCTGCATTGCAATCAGACATTTCCATGCTGCCGGTGGCAGTGCAGCGGGTCATAATCACTTCCCCGGTGCTGGAACCCAGGATGCCGCCGGCAGAAACCTTGCCGCCGCTGACCAAATCCACACGGGAGACACAGTTGTTGAAGGTCAGATCTTTACCGATACCCACCATGCCGGCAAAAGTTCCGCCGGATGTGTTTGCCAGCGATACATCGGTTTCACAGTCCCAAATGGACAGTTCTTCTTCTGCTTTGCCCACAAGGCCGGCGGCATGCAGTTTTTGTTCACCGGTGTGCGTAATGGAGACCTCTGCACGGCACTGGCTGATCTCACCGTAACCGCTGCCGATCAGACCGCCAAGGGTTTGTTCTGCTTCTTCGTTGGAAATCAGCTTCAGTGCGCTGCTGCAGTTGGAAATGGCAACAAAGGTTTCTCCGTCATCTTCCTCAATGCTGCCCAGAAGACCACCCATGGTTTTTCCGCCCAATGTCAGATTGGCGCGACAGTCGGAAAACGCGGCCACACCGTCGTTGGAAGAGTAGTGTTCGTATGTTTCACCGTGAAGACCGCCGGCAACTTCACCGGAGACCGTACCTGCGGCAACACAGTTTTCAAAGGTTCCGTTACCGATGCCAAAAAGACCGCCGGCAACCGAATGGATATAGGGTCTGACCGTTTCGGTCTGATACGTACTGGTAATGGTTCCGTAGTTTGCGCAGTCGGTAAAGGTCATACAGTTGTCGTAATCTGCAATACCGATCAGACCGCCGGAGACACCGCCGGAAACGACACCGTTATGAATACAGCGGATGAAGCCGCTGTCCTTACTGTCGGCATAGCCCACCAGACCACCCATCTTAGCGCGCAGATCCAGCACTTCCGCCTGGACGATGGAGCCGGAGGACAGACAGTCGGAAATCATAAATGAGCCGGAAAAACTGGAGACCAATCCGCCGCAGCCCATGGCCGCATAGATGCTCTCGGCGGTTTCCAGAGCACTGTCAGCAAGACAGTGTCGGATGATGGCCGTTTCATCAGGAACTCGGGTATACCCCAGCATACCACTGACGCCGCCCTTGCTGACCTTCAGCATACCTTCACTGCGGCAGTTGACCATTTCCAGAGATTCCGCATAAAGGGAATGGAGAAAACCTGCAAAGTAAGAATCCGGTTCGGTGACTTCTGCAACCAGGGAACCGTTAAACAGGCAGTCTTCCAGAGAAAGAATGGGGGTGCATCCATATTTACTGGAATAGGGTGCAAAGCCGCTGTATCCATTCAGAACGCCCTCTACATCACCGGAGGAGACACAGCGCAGGAAGGTCGTCGTGCCGCTCTGGATGCCGCCGGCAAGACCGCCGATCGTGGTGTCACCCGATTCGTACCGGAGAAGGGAGATATCCACATCGGACAGGCAGTCGATCATAGAAACGCTGCTGCCGGAAAGCTGTCCGAACATGCCGCCGATATCATTGTAATAGGCGGAAGAGCCTTCATAGGTATCCAGATCAAAACTGCCGCGGACAGCACAGTCCTGCACAGTCACATTGCCGGAGCAGTTGACGGAACCTACAAAGCCGCCCAGATAGCTGAAACAGAGTTCGCCGTTGGACGAGAAAATATGGACATTATCCAAGACGCAGTTTTCCAGCACAAGATGATCGGAGACCGAAGCGGCAAGGGCACCTGTATACATCGCGCCGCTGGTATCGTCATAACTTGCAACATCAATGGAAACATCCGACAAAACCAGATTGCGCGCGGTCAAGCCATATACGGAATAGATCAGACCCTGCCATCTGGCATAGCCATCCATCGTCAGACCGGAAATGGTGTGCCCCTGTCCGTCCAGAGTGATGCTCACATAGCGATCTGTCTCGATGGGGGTCCAGTTGCTGCCCGAAAGATCGATATCTGCGGTCAGAACAAAGCTGCCGCCGGCAGACATTTTCTGAAGATCGTCCGCACTTGCGATCGCGGTCGCATCTTCTGCAGGAGCAGATACTTCTGCCAGAAGCTTTCCTTGTTCGGGAAAGGTTTTCAGCGGTGCACTGGGCTTTGCCAGAAAACCGTCGCTTCGGACGTTGGGAAGTTTGCCGCTTACCTCGCTGATAAAATCATCGGTATCTGTCTTGGGCAATGAAACATCACCGTCCAAAAAGATACCCGAGGCATCGGGCAGTTCATTGTTGACTTCGGTCATAAAGTCAAACGGATCACCCGATGCATAGGACACCGGTGCGGCAGACAGCACCAGCACGACTGCCAAAAGAAGGCTGATAAGACGTTTTTTCATAAGAAATTCCTCCCGGATTATCAGGGTGCTTACATAAGATCAGTATACTATAGAATGGCAAGCTGCCGCAAGTGCCAGAGCGCGGCAATCAATAAAAATAAGGGCGCGTTGCAAAATGCACACAATCTCCGTCATTCCGAGCCAGTGATCACACTGGCGTGGGAATCCGTACTCTCTTGAGCAGGAAAACGGATTGCCACACCGTTCTGCCGAACGGTTCGCAATGACAGGACTGCATTTTG
>JAGAVA010000014.1 GCA_017620505.1 Clostridia bacterium | reverse complement strand
GTACGCCGCAAGCCCTATTCCGTTGTGCTGTTTGACGAGGTGGAAAAGGCCCATCCCGATGTGTTCAATATCCTGCTGCAGGTGCTGGACGATGGCCGTATCACCGACTCCCAGGGCCGCACTGTGGATTTCAAGAATACCATCATCATTCTGACCTCCAATCTGGGCTCCCCCATCATTCTGGAGGGCATCGGTGAGGACGGCGAACTGCGGCAGAAGGCCAAGGAGGAGGTCAATGCTCTGCTCAAGCGGCAGTTCCGTCCCGAGTTCCTTAACCGTCTGGATGAGATCGTGTTCTATAAGCCGCTGACCCGGGACAATATGCGTGGCATCATCGACCTGATGCTGAACGGCCTGCGCAAGCGGCTGGCAGACAAGGAGCTGGATCTGACGGTCACCGACAATGCCAAGGATCTGGTGATCGCCCGGGGCTACGACCCCATGTATGGCGCCCGGCCCCTGCGCCGCTATCTCCAGCAGAGCGTGGAGACCCTGCTGGCGCGGCATATCATTGCAAACGACCTTGCCCCCGAAACGGTGCTCACCGTGGACGAAATGGGCGGAAAACTGTATATTCGGTAAAAGAGAACGCCCCGACAGCCGTCGGGGCGTTTTTGCAAGTCAGGAAAGTATTCCTGATTTGATCTTATTGTCCAGCTCCCACAGAGCCACTTTGTTGCTGTCGTATTGGAGCCGCTCCATGGCGGTGGCGTAATCCACCCATTCAGAACAGGTGTGCTCGTCGGAGAGCCGGATGCTTTTGTGGGACAACTCCACCGCAAAGCAGTATTCGGGGATCACCAGACAGTGCTTGCCCCAGTGGAGGCGGGCTTTTGGAAAATGCTCTGTGGAAATGCTGCTGGTGGTCTCCAACTGGGTAAAAGAGGAATCCAAGGGGATACCGGCCTCTTCAAAAGCCTCTCGCTGTGCGGAAATGAGCGGCGTTGCGTCCTCTTCCTCGCCGCCGCCGGCCACAAATTGCCAGCAGCTGTCCATGTCGCTTCGCCGGAAAATACAGTACAACACCCCGTCGTCATTTTTTATGTAGGGAATCACCAACACCTGATATTTTGCTCTTGCCATCCTGCATCACCTCTTACTGCAGCATTATAGCAAACCCCGGAAATCTTTGCAACGGACTTGTCTTTTTCAAAGAAATATACGATAATGAAGAAAACGGAGGTGGGTTTCCATGGTCAAAGCTGTGGTGTTTGATGCCTACGGCACGCTGATCTCCACCGGCACCGGATCGCTGGATGCCGCACAGAAGATCTTGACGCTGCATCCAGTCCCCATGTCTGCAAAAACCTTTTATGCGGACTGGAAAAAATACCATCGCCAGCACATCGACAGTTTAACACAGTTTGTACCGGAGGAAACCATCTTTCGGTGGGATCTGGAACGGCTGTATGAGCAGTACTGCCTGCCGGGCAATGCCGCCGAGGATGTACGCATCATGCTGGACACGCTGGGCAATCGCACGGCTTTTCCCGAGAGCCGGGGCATTGTGGAGCAGCTGAAACGCGCATACACCGTCTGCATCGGTTCTACCACCGACACCGAACCGCTGATGCGGGATCTGAACCGAAGCGGCATTGTGGCGGATCATGTTTTTACATCGGAAGGATTGCAGGTATATAAGCCGCAAAAAGCGTTTTATGAGAAAATTCTTGCGGCGCTGTCCCTGCAGCCGGAGGAGGTTTTGTTTGTGGGGGATTCCCTGACCGACGACATTTTCGGTCCCAAGCAGGTGGGGATGAAAACCTGCTGGGTCAACCGCAAAGGACAGGAAATGCCTACTCCGCCGCCCGATTATGTGGTGACCGATCTGACTGGGCTGCCCGCAATTTTGGAGGATTTATGATGAGTAACCGCATTGAGAAAACCAACTATTATCTGGATATTGCTGAGGTGGTGGCGGCTCGCTGCACCTGCCTGCGGCGGCATTACGGTGCGGTCATCGTCAAAAACGATGAGATCATCTCCACCGGCTATGTGGGTGCGCCCCGCGGTCGGGCCAACTGTACCGATGTGGGCTTCTGCCGCCGGGAAAAGCTGGGTATCGCCCGGGGACAGCGGTATGAGCTGTGCCGCAGTGTCCATGCTGAGGCCAACGCCATCATCAGCGCCTCCCGGCGGGATATGATGGATAGTACCCTCTTTCTGGTGGGCAAAGAAGTCAGCACCGGCGAATATGTGAAGGATGCCAACAGCTGTGCCATGTGCAAGCGTATGATCATCAACGCCGGTATTGCCCGGGTGGTGATTCGGGACGATCAAGAGCACTGGCGGGAGATCGCCGTTTCAGACTGGGTGGAAAATGACGATTCCATGACCGATGTTCTGGGGTATTGAAGATGAAAGAATGGAATTGTTTGCGCTGCGGCAGGCAGATGCACTATATCAAACGGGAAAAACTGCAGTTGGGTCAGACCGGCTGGGTGTTGGGCGACCTGCCAAACCTGTTTGCCGGAGCGATGTCGGTTGATATTTATACCTGCCCGGATTGCAGTAAGATCGAGTTTTATCTGGCAAAGATCCGGGAAGAGGCGATGGAAGCGGCGCTTCCGCAAAAGCAGTGTCCCAACTGCGGAAAGAAGCACGATTTTGATTATCCCAAATGTCCGTTTTGCAAATATGAATACTAATTTTCCTTTCGGGAGGTAACATTATGGTCATTCGTAAAGAAGCACAGCGCCTGCAGGTGCGGGACAACGTACGGGGCGGCAACGGCACGCTGGAAAACCGCCACATCATCGAGCCCGACGCCATGTTTGGTTCCTGCACCCTATTTTCCGAGTTTTATTTTGATGCCGGTGACTCCATCGGTGTGCATCCCCACGACAACGATGCCGAGGTCTATTATATGCTGGAGGGTCAGCTGACCCTCATCGAGGATGGTGTGGAGACCGTGCTGAACCCCGGTGATGCATCCTATGCCCATAGCGGTACTGCCCACGCCATCGAAAACCGCTCTGACAAGCCCGCCAGAATGCTGGCCGTGATTTTGAAGGTATAACCGCCCCTCTGGAAAGGAGTAGCTATGACCAAACGCCGCGTATTACAGATGTTTGCCGTGTTGCTGGTGCTTTTGCTGGCGGCAACGGTGCGCAGCCTGCCCGATGTGCCGCCCCTGCCCGAAAGTCTGGAGCAGGGAGAAAACGGCTGGTACTGGGGCGAAGGACAGGATAGTCTTGCCGCCGCCGTGCCTTCAGAAAAGGGGCTGACGGTGTACTGGGTGGATAAGACGGCACCTTTGCGGCTGTTTTATAAGGAATGTAAGACTGCCGACCCTGCGGAGGCTCTGAAGCTGGCGGCGAAACGGCCGCAGTACGGTCCAAACCTGCAGTTTGACATGGACAAGTTCGGGTCTGACGAAAAGCTCATGTTCAACGCCGGTATGGCGGCGCTGAAAGAGGTCGGCGCACAGGGCAACGGCGGACGATGGTTGGAAATCCTGACACTGCCTCGCGGTACTCACAAGGCCGGTGCGTCACTGGTTCTGGCAGCTGTGTTTGAGGTGGCACCTCAGCGGGTGTTGGATAGTCTGGA
This sequence comes from Clostridia bacterium, assembly GCA_017620505.1. Lineage (GTDB taxonomy): Bacteria > Bacillota > Clostridia > Oscillospirales > Butyricicoccaceae > UBA4644. The sequence goes on along the minus strand of JAGAVA010000014.1, from coordinate 12,061 downwards.
GATAAACCTTCATCCCGCGGTGTGGGATGGGGACAAACTGGCGGGAAATGAGGATTTCCAGCTGTTTGCCGGTCTGGTGGACCTGCAGTGGTATCATCTGTGGGGCAGTCCGGCCAATTTTGACGAGGGTATCGAGAGTTCTGATGCCCGTGACTATCTCTATGTACTGGAATAACTTTACATGACACGCAAAGCCGGTGGGAAAACCCACCGGTTTTTGTTGTTCACAATTTTTTTGCCATTGTTTATCTGCTGTTTAACTTTCGGTTAAGTTCCGTTTATCGGGGCAAGGTATACTGTAGGCACAAACCCAAGAGGAGGATTTCGATATGAGCGATAATTTTGAAAATAAAGAGAACCAGACTTCCGTGGAGCCTGAGATCCAGCCTGCCGAGCCGATGGCTGCCCAGCAGGAACAGCCTGCTGCCGCTGCCAGCGAGCCCGTAAATGAGCCTGCCGCCGCCCAGAACGATCCCACCGCACCGGTAAACGGTGCCTATCATTACCGTACCTACGATCTGCAGCAACGGGCCAGCCAGACCGAGCAGAAGGAAGAGCCCCAGGCCACCTTCGGCAGCGGTGACTGGCAGTGGCAGCCCGCGCAGCCCCAGGAAGAAAAGCCCAAGCGTAAAAAACGTAAGATCAAGTGGGGCAAAATTGCCCTGTCCTTTGTGGGCGTGGTGCTGGCTGCCGCCATTTGCTTCAGCGCAGGCTATGCCGGCGTGCTGGTAGCCAACCAGAAGAACACTGTCATCATTCAGCAGGTGGCACCTTCCGGAAACGGCGGCGCACCCCAGCTGCCCGCCGCCGAAGGGGTTTTGACCTCTGCACAGGTAGCCGCCAAGGTGGAAAGCTCTGTTGTGGCTATCACCACCGAGCATATGACCACCAGCAACTACTGGTTCGGCAACTACGTCACCTCCGGTGCCGGTTCGGGTGTCATCATCAGTGAGGACGGCTACATTCTCACCTGCGCCCACGTCATTGACGGGGCATCCAAGATCACCGTGGAGCTGCGCAACGGAGAGACCGCCGTGGCTCAGCTGGTGGGCAGCTATACCGACGGTGATATCGCTGTCATCAAGATCGAAAAGACCGGTCTTCTGGCTGCCGAGATCGCCGACAGCGACCAGATTCTGCAGGGCGAGACCTGCTATGCCGTGGGCAATCCCGAGGGTCGCTTCTCCGGCTCCATCTCCGACGGCATTATTTCGGCGCTGGATCGCACCATCACCGTTCAGGTGGAGGAGGCCAATCAGAACAACCGCGGCAACAGCCTGTACGATATGTTCTACGGCGGCAATTATACCACCACCCGCAACATTCAGCTGAATGTACTGCAGATGACCGCAGCCGTGTCTCCCGGCAACTCGGGCGGTGCGCTGTTCAATGACCGCGGTCAGCTGATCGGCATCGTTTCCGCCAAGAGTGCTGCTACCGATTCCGAGGGTCTGGGCTTTGCCATCCCCAGCAACACCGCTATGGAGATCGCCTCTCAGCTGATCGCCACCGGCGTCTATGTGCCTCAGGGCAGCGGTGAAGGTATCCCCAGCAACGAAAATGGTGTGACCCAGACTACCAACAAGGCCATTCTGGGCATCACCGTCCAGACCATCGACCCCCAGACGGCCTATCAGTACAACATGATGCCCGGCGTGTACGTGTCGGATATCACCATCCAGAGTACCAAGGATGCCGGCCTGCAGGTGGGTGACCGCATCCTCAGCGTGGATGAGGTGGCTGTGTCCATCGCCACCGACGTGACCGGCTATCTGGCCGACAAGAATCCCGGCGACACCGTCAATCTGACGGTTGCACGGGAGGGCAAAATGCTGACCCTGACCATCCCGTTGGTGGCAAATACTACCGTGCAGTAAAAATAGAAAAACACAGCGAAAAGTATAAAGCAAAACCGTCACGGTTGTTTGTTCAACTGTGACGGTTCTTGTGTAAGCTGTTTCGTGTGATAGTATGCAATTAAGCAGACTGAATAAGTAATTGTTCACAAAAGAGGGTATAAAAGATGGTTTATCGAATTGACTACCTTAGGGAGAATAAAATAAATCCCATAACAAATTGCGAATACGATGCGTCATGGATCGTTCTCATGCTCACTGATAGTCATGAGTATCAACAGTTTGCCGGTAGTAATCATGGATGTGCATACACAGTAAAGGTTAGCCGTCCTAAATGTGAAAATTGGATGACAGTGATCGGGGATTTCATTAGTTTTCATGAGGCAAATGGCAAAAATGTAATTCTTGTAATGTCTGAAGCTGACTATGTAAACGTTCAAAAATATTATAGCGGTCACCAATATAATGAACCGTTTCTTCGCGAGGACGAGCCATCTGTTTTGGTTCATAGCACATCAATGAATAGTTGGGAACAAATCAAGCGGGATGGAATGCTAAAGTGTTGGAGCAGACTCAAATCTGAAAATGCGATTTCTGAAGTGTCTCCGATTGGTGCTAAGTTAGGTGATCCATCTGATATTAGCGATTATATTATGTTTGGCAACGGTATTGCTGGAGAAATTGTAGTGAATTCAAAGCAAAAAGGAAAAATTGTAATGGATATTGATTCAGAGTATCTTACTGGTGCAAGATTATATTTTGATGCCGAAAAGATTGCAAGAGACGGACTCCTTGTTCGAGATGGCAGTCATTTAAAGGTGAAAGATGTCTTGCTGTTACACCCATACATCATCTGGACAGCAACTTGGGATAATATAGGATTGAAAAGTCAAACATCCACACCCAGAATTTTTACGGAACAATCAGACCGAGCTTTTCGGGAGCTTTTCCATAAATGATTACACTTAGAGGCGAAGAATAATTTCCGTTTTATTGAACAGACATTGGCACTTTTTTTGCCATGTAATGCGAACAACGACAAAAGCCAAGCTGTATTTTGCAGCTTGGCTTTATCATTATTCTGCAAGCACTGCTTTCGTGGTGCTTTTTGCTTGTTTTATTCTCCCGAAAACCGATATCCTGCGCCGCGGACGGTCTGGATCAGACCCTCGCCCAGCTTTTCCCGCAGGCGGTTGATGTGCACCGCCACGGTGGCGCTGTCGCCCATGGCCTCCAGACCCCAGACACGTTCATAGAGGGTCTCTCGGTCAAAGACCATGCCTGCGTTGCGCATGAAGAACAGAAGAAGCTCGTACTCCTTGTTTTTCAGGGGGACTTCCTGTTCCTCCAGAAAGACCCGGCGGGCGGCAGTGTCCAGTCTGAGACTCCCGGACTGCAGCAGGCGGCCTTTGTCGCCCTGCTTGAGGCGGGCATATTGAGCCAGATTGGCGCGAACCCGGGCCACCAGCACGCTGGGGGAGAAGGGTTTTTCAATATAATCGTCGGCACCCAGCCCAAGACCACGGATCTTGTCCAGATCCTCGGTGCGGGCGGTCACCAGCAGAATGGGCACGTCCAGCTGCTCCCGCAGGTGCTGCAGCAGAGTGAAGCCGTCCATTTTGGGCAGCATCACATCCAGCAGAATCAGGTCAAAGGGCTGCTGCAGGGCCAGCCTGCGGCCGATCTCGCCGTCCTCTGCCAGCGTGACTTGATAGCCGTTCAACTCCAGATAATCTTTTTCAATGCGGGCGATGGCTCGGTCGTCTTCCACAATCAGAATATGAGGCATGGTCAGTCCTCCAGTCTGGGCAGCTGGATCTCCAGCGTCAGCCCGTGGGGTTGGGCGTTTTTGGCGATGATACGACCGCCCATATTGCGCACTGCCCGGGACACAATGGCAAGTCCCAGACCGGAGCCCGAGACCTTTTCGTTGCGGGCAGGATCGGCCCGGTAAAAGGCATCAAAAATATGGGGTAGGGAGTCGGGAGACACGCCCGGGCCGTTGTCGGTGAAGGTCAGCGATACAAAGGCGGGAGCCTCCCGCAGGGCGATATCCAGAGTGGTAGCGCCGTATTTGCAGCTGTTTTCGGCAATGTTGGTGACGATGCGGTGCAGCGTGTCCGGATCGGCTAAAATGTGGCTTTGGGGCTGTTCGGGGAAGAGATAAGCAATATCCATACCCTTGTGGGCGTATTCAGGCTCCAGCACCATGTGGAGCTGCTGCAGCTCGTCGTGGAGGGTAACCGGCTCGGGATGATCCTCGTTGCGGCCCAGATCCATTCGGGAGAAGAGGAACAGCTTGTTTACCAAGGCCTGCAGATCCCGGGTCTTGTCCCGGATGATGGTCAGATATTGCCGGCGGCTGTCCTCGGTTTGGGCAACACCGTCCAGCAAACCTTCGGTATAGGCTCGGATGGCGGTCAGCGGGGAACGCAGGTCGTGGGAAATACCGGCCAGCAGCTCCTGTCGATTACGGTCATTCTGCTGCTGTTCCTCCACCAGCTGCTGCAGTTGGGCAGCGGTGGCGTTGAAGTCGGTGCGCACAGCGGAAAATTCGTCCTCTTCGGTAAGGGGCAGGCGGCAGGAAAGATCGCCCTCCCGCAGCTGGCGCAGGCCGTCGGACAGCTCCCGCAGGGAGCCTTCGATCTTTTTCAGCACGCCCCGGGAAAGAAACCGGTTGACGATCAGCAGGGTCAGGGTCAGTCCGCCAAGGGTGAACCATCGGGAAAAATGCTCGGTGAGCCGCACATGATACTGGAAATCTTCCATAGAGGAAAACCGCTGCTGCAGCAGATACAGCCAGGAAAGCCGGTCTGCCAGAAAAGAAAACAGCAGGTAGGTGAACATGGGCAGGGCAAACATCAGAATATGAGACCAAAACAGGCGCTTTTTCACCGACATAAGGTGCACCTCCGGAAAAACTTGTCATCTGAACACAGTATAGCACATTTCGGTAAAAAATGAATGAAAAGTGCGTGAATTTCCGATAAAAAGGAAGCCGGACGGTGAAACCGTCCGGCAGGGGAGAATGTAATGCGTCAAACGACGCGGATTCTACGATATTTACTTGCGCAGGAAGGGCAACTGGATATGGGGGATCTGGCTCTTGAAACGGGCGTGGGTCTTCTTGTCCTCGCCCTTGGGGGTGATGTCGCCAGCCTTGGTGAGCGCCCAACGGGTGAGGGAGGGACCAACCAGCTCGTAAACCAACACGGAGAACAGGATGATGTTGCGGATCAGTTTACCGTCCGCAGCACCCAGCGCCATGGCGGTGGAGCTCATGCCCAGTGCCACGCCGGCCTGGGGCAGCAGGGTGATACCCAGATACTTGACCACATTCTTTTCGCACTTAGTGGCAACGGCGGAGCTCATGGCACCCACATACTTACCGGCAGAACGGGACAGGATATACATCAGACCGATACCAACAACGGCGATGCTGGAAAAGACGCTCAGCTCCAGCTCGGCGCCGCTGAGCACAAAAAACAGGGCGTACAGAGGCGCGGTCCACTTGTCGGCACGATCCATAATGTCGGGGGAACGGGGGCACATATTGCAGAAGATGGTGCCCAGCATCATACAGACCAGCAGGTTGGAGAAGCCAACGTGCACAGGGCCAACGTGGAACTTCATGGTGGACAGGGAGATGGTCATGAAGACGAAGGCGATGGTCAGAGACAGACGGTTGGAGTTGGAGAAGAACATCCGCTCCAGCAGGGTCAGCAGCAGACCCATCACAGAGCCCAGAATGAGAGAGCCCACGATCTCTACCAGAGGATTGACCAGAATGGAGATGATGTCCATAGCACCCGACTGCAGTGCCTGTGCCACGCCGAAGGACACGGCGAACAGCACCAGACCCACGGCATCGTCCAGTGCGACGATGGGCAGCAACAGGCTCGTCAGCTTACCCTTGGCCTTGTACTGACGGACGACCATCAGGGTGGCGGCGGGGGCGGTGGCCGCAGCAATGGCACCCAGCGTGATGGCAGCGGGCAGAGACAGGGCATTGGGTGCCAGGAAATGCACGCCGATCAGCACGGCATCCACCAGCAGGGTGGTGATGACAGCCTGGAAAATACCGATGATACTGGCCTGCTTACCGAACTCCTTCAGCTCGGTCAGACGGAACTCGTTGCCGATGGAGAAAGCGATAAAGCCCAGGGCTACCTGAGAGACGACACTGACGGCTTCCACGTCATGAAGAGAATTAAAGCCCAGACCGGACACACCCAGCGAACCCAGACCGTAAGGACCGATGAGCAGACCGGCGATCAGAAAGGCGGTGACGTCGGGCAGGTTGAGCTTCAGCTTCTTGAAAACACGGGTCATGAGCAGGCCCGCGACCACTGCGATTGCAATAGGGATCAAATGAGACATAGCAAAGCCTCCGAAAAAAAGTATAAAGACCCTAAAAAGGGGCTATCGTTATTATAACTAAAAATAAAAAGGTTGCAATGTGCAAAATCAACAAAGAATTTATGAAAAAATCTTGAAAAAGAACACAGCGTTGCAATGTCTGCACTTTCGTGATAAAATAAACTGGGTTATTACGAAAAGGAGGCGCTTTATGAACGCACAAAGCAGACGGGAAGCGATAAAAATGCATCTGGAACAGTCTCAGATGCCGGTCAGTGCTACGGCGTTGGCGTCTCAGCTGTCGGTGAGCCGACAGGTCATCGTTGGTGATATTGCCCTGCTGCGGGCATCGGGTGCGCCCATTGAGGCTACGCCTCGGGGCTATGTGCTGTCCCGTCCGGCCGGTGTTTACGGACAGGTGGTCTGCTGCCACAGTGCACAGGATATGGAGCGGGAACTCAATCTGCTGGTGGATCTGGGCTGTGTGGTGGAGGATGTAAGCGTGGAACATCCCGTTTACGGTCAGCTGACCGGGCGGCTGCAGCTGGCCTGCCGAGCCGATGTGGCGGCCTTTATTGAAAGGGTGGCTGACAGCGCGGCGCTGCCTCTGTCGGCGCTGACCGAAGGCATCCACACCCACGGACTGCGCTGTCCCGACGGGCAGACGCTGGAGCAGGCACGGGAAATGCTGCGTTCCATGCACATCCTGCAGGAATAATCACCTGTACTCTTGACATTTTCATAAAGTTGATTACAATAGTCTTGAAAAGGTGTCTTGACACCTGACAAGACTATTTTCTTTTTGTGGAGGATGGTTATGAAGGAATTTTTGAAGAGAAAGAATATTGAGATCTCCGCCAAGCGCTACGGCATCGACGCACTGGGTGCCATGGCACACGGCCTGTTCTGCTCCCTGCTCATTGGTACGATTTTTAAGACGCTGGGTACCCAGCTGGGCATCCAGATGCTCACCGACATCGGCACCTATGCATCTGCCGTGTCCGGCCCCGCCATGGCGGTGGCCATCGGCTATGCGCTGAAGGCCGATCCTATGGTGCTTTACTCTCTGGCGGCAGTGGGTTGGGCAGCCAACGCGGAAGGTAAGGCAGGCGGCCCGCTGGCCGTACTGGTCATTGCCATTATCGCCGCCGAATGCGGCAAGATGGTGTCCAAGGAGACCAAGATCGACATTCTGGTGACGCCCGGTGTCACCATCTTTGTGGGTGTGGCCCTTGCAAAGCTCATTGCACCCCCCATCGGTACGGCGGCTTCGGCTTTTGGCCTGATGATCGACCAGGCCACCAAGCTGCAGCCCTTCCTGATGGGCATTGCCGTTTCGGTGCTGGTGGGCATCGCCCTGACCCTGCCCATTTCTTCCGCCGCCATTTGCTCGGTGCTGGGTCTTACCGGTCTGGCCGGCGGCGCCGCCGTGGCAGGCTGCTGCGCCCAGATGGTGGGCTTCGCCGTCATGTCCTTCCGGGAAAACCGCTGGGGTGGTCTGGTTTCTCAGGGCCTGGGCACCTCCATGCTGCAGATGCCCAACATCGTCCGCAATCCCCGGATCTGGATCCCCCCCACCCTGGCTTCGGCCATTACCGGCCCCATCGCCACCTGCCTGTTCAAGCTGGAGATGAACGGCGTGGAGATCAACTCCGGCATGGGCACTTGCGGCATGTGCGGCCCCATTGGTGTTTGGACCGGCTGGCTGGAGCCTTCGGCCACCGCTGCCGCCAAGGGTGCGCTGCCCATTACCCCCGGCGCCATGGACTGGATCGGTCTGAGCCTGATCTGCATCGTCCTGCCCGCCGTGCTCACCTGGATCTTTGGCCTGTTCTTCCGCAAGATCGGCTGGATCAAGGAAGGCGATTTGAAGCTGTAAGCAAATAAAAAGAGCCGTTGCAGTTCATTCTGCAACGGCTTTTTGCTGTCATTTTACGTATTCGCTGAGGTTGCTCAGGTTGATTTTGTCTACTACCTTAGCCACTTTCACGGTGTACTCCGATTTCCACTGGGCCATGGACTCCTCGAAACGGTCATTGCAGGCCGCCAGGAAAATATCCCGCTGGTTTTCATCGTAATAGGAAGCCGAAACGGGGCTTCGCTTGAGAATATAGCAGCCGTCTGCCATCACGATGGGGTCACTGACCTGGTTTTCCTCCAGATCAAACAGGGTGGTCAGATGCTCGGTGCTGGCAGCCTCCAGCTTGCTGATGGGAAAGCCGCCGGTCATGGAAAGATCTTCGTTGTATTGGGTCATCAGTGCGTCGAAATCAGCGCCCTCCTGTTGGGCGCTTTCGGCAACCGTAGAGGCGGTGTCCAGAATGCCCTCCCGGGCTTCCCGATCCAGCAGATTGCCATCGTCGTCGGTAAAGTTGAAATAAATGTACTTGACAGTGGCGTAGTGGCTGCCGAAGTACTTGCGCAGCGATTCGTCGGTGTAGAAGCTCTGGCTGTCCCGGGTCATGTAATCGTACAGCAGCTGGGAATAATAGGCGTTTTCCTGGAACTTGTCGTAGGCTCGGTCGGTGAGATAGGACTGGTTCAGGTATTCCAGATAAGCAGCGGTGCCGCCCAGTGCTTCCACCAGATGATCCTTGGCTTCCGCCAACGCTGTTTTTTGTGCCTTGGAAAGTTCCAACTCGAACTCTTCACATTTGAGGCGCACCACTTCGTTGGTGATGATCTGCTCAATGGCGGCTTCCCGGGCAAGACGGTTATCCTCGTCGTCATAGAGGATGGTGCCGCTCTCCTCCTCGGTGGAAATGCGGTTGTAGTGAAGATAGAAGGCGTATTCCGAAGCGTCTACCTCCCGGTTGCCCACCGTAACGGCGGTAGGGCTGGGGCTGCAGCCGGTGAGCAGGGGCAGCAGCATCAGAAGACTCAGGCAAAGTGCCGCAATTCGTTTGTTCATAAAGATCCTCCTTAAATTAGGAAGTACCTTTAATAATACCATGGTTTTTATCCCCTGTAAAGGAAAAATCCGTCGGTCAGTGATCTGGCGCCTGTCGTTTTTCCATGGCGCGCCAGCAGAAAAAGCCGTACAAATCGTTGACCAGAAAGGCGCAGAAGCAAATGACCACCGAAAGATAACGGCTGCTGTGCAGGCTGGCCAGTGACCAGAGGAGGATGAGCACCACATCGTTGGCGGCATAGGCCAGCGCATACAGCGGGCTGCGGCGGAAGGTCAGGTAAACGGCGGCAAAGCTGGTGGTCACCGAAAGGGTGCTGAAAAACAGATTGGCGGTTTGAAAGTAGGCCAGAATGAAGTAGAAGAGGGCAGTTACTGCCGCCGTCAGCAGACAGAGGAAGAGCGGTTCGCCGTGGCGCAGACGATCGACTGCCACCTGTGCCCGATTGCCCTTGTAGGGGTGCAGCAGCCATGAGATAAGGGCGAACAGCGCCATGGGCATGGTCATGCCCAGATAGGTGATCATTTCGCCGTAATAGCGGAACTGCCAGGAAATGACGCCATAAAGCAGGCTGAACACCACCATCAAAAGCTGCCCAATGGGATTGCCTTTAGCGGTGAAGATCAGCGAAGTGACACCGATGAGGGATGCCCAAAGGGTTAGGGTGTTGCTCCGGTCAAAAATCACAAAGGAAAGTAGGATCAGCAGGGCGGAACAACCCCACAAAAGCCGCTCGGTGCGGGAAAAATAGCGGTAAAAAGCGCGAATTTTGCTCATAAAACCTCCAAAAAAGGCATCCGCAAGCGTATCTTCAAAGACCTAACGATACGCTTACGAATGCCTTTTGCATTCAGCTACCCGGTGGCAGCAAATCATTGTGTTTTGGTTATGATACCACGGGTCAGGCGGCTTTGTCAATCGGCGGCGTGATCGTCGGCCAGATCAATGAGCATCCGCGCCTGCTCCAAGGGGTCGTCGGTGGGGCGCAGCTTGAGAGTCACATAGGGCTTATCGCCTGCCGACAGGAAGATCCGTCCCCGCAGCTTTTGCTGGGCGCAGCAGTTTGCCGCCCATTCCAGCGCCTCGGGACGGAAGAACAGCAGCAGGCTGCCGTTTTTCTGGGTGATCTCGAAGATACCGGCGCGGGTGGCGTCGGCGCGAAGCAGGGCGATGTCCAGCAGGGCGCAGGCCGCCTTGGGAGGATCGCCAAAGCGGTCGATGAGCTCATCCTGCATATCGCTGTAATCCTCCAGATTGGTGATCTGGGCGATACGGCGGTAAAGATCCACCCGGGTGGCGGCATCGGAAACATAATTCTGAGGCAGACCGGCAGAAACCAGCAGGTCTGCGGTACAGTCGGTACGGCGGATGGGGGGCTCGCCCTTCAGTTCGGCGGTAGCCTCTGCCAGCAGCTGGAGGTAGAGATCATAGCCCACGTCCATCATGTGACCGCTCTGCTCGGCACCCAGAACATTGCCCGCGCCGCGGATCTCCAGATCCCGCATGGCGATTTTGAAGCCCGAGCCGAACTCGGCAAACTCCCGGATGGCAGACAGCCGCTTCTGGCTCACTTCGGTGAGCACCTTGCCTTTGCGGTAGGTGAGATAGGCATAGGCGTGCCGGTTGGAGCGGCCTACGCGTCCGCGAATCTGGTGCAACTGCGCCAGACCCATATGGTCGGCCTCTTCGATGATCAGGGTGTTCACGTTGGGAATGTCCACGCCGGTCTCGATAATGGTGGTGCATACCAGAATGGAGATCTCGCCGCCGTACATTTTGGTCATCACATCGCTCATCTGCTCTTCTGTCATGCGGCCATGTGCCACGGCGATGGGCACATCGGGAAACTGCTCCTGCAGTTTCAGGGCCGTCTGGTCGATGTTGTCGATGCGGTTGTGCAGGTAGTAGACCTGACCGCCACGGGCAAGCTCCCGTCGGATGGCATCCCGGACGATGGCATCGTTGTGTTCCAGTACATAGGTCTGCACCGGCTGACGCCCCAGCGGAGCTTCTTCCAGTACCGACATATCCCGGATGCCCGAAAGAGCCATGTTCAGTGTCCGGGGGATGGGGGTGGCGGTGAGGGTCAGCACGTCGATGCCCTGCGCCATCTGCTTGATGCGCTCCTTGTGGGCAACGCCGAAGCGCTGCTCCTCGTCCACCACCAGTAAGCCAAGATCTTTGAAGCGAATATCTTTCTGTAGAATTCGGTGGGTACCCACCAGCAGATCCACCTGTCCGGCCTTGACCTTGCGAAGGGTGTCCTCCTGCTGGTTTTTGGTGCGGAAACGGCTCATCATGTCCACCTTCACCGGGTAACCGGAGAACCGCTCCACCGCAGAGAAATAATGCTGTCGCGCCAGCACGGTGGTGGGCACCAGAATGGCGGCCTGCTTGCCGGATAGCAGACATTTCATAATGGCGCGGAAGGCCACTTCGGTCTTGTCGAAGCCCACGTCGCCGCACAAAAGCCGATCCATGGGCACCGGGCGCTCCATATCCCGCTTGATCTCCTGTGCACAGAACAGCTGATCCTCGGTTTCCTCGAAGGGGAAGGCCTCCTCGAAGGAGCGTTGCCAGTCGTCATCGGGCGCAAAGGCGAAGCCGGGGTTTTTCTGTCGGGCGGCGTACAGCTTGAGCAGCTGCTCGGCAAGATCGGTGGCGCTCTTTTTGGCCCGCTGCTTGGTTTTTTGCCATGCCGCACCGCCCAGCTTGGACAGGCGCACGGTCTCCTGCTCGGCAGCGCCGATGTATTTGCTTACCAGATCCAGCGCGGTAGCCGGGACAAAGACAAAATCGGTGCCTGCAAAAGCGATTTTGATATAGTCGCGCCAGACTTTGTCCACTTGAATCCGTTCCACACCCACAAAACGACCAATGCCGTGGTGCTCGTGCACTACCAGATCGCCGGGTTGCAGGTCGGAAAAGCTCTTGATG
>JAGAVA010000126.1 GCA_017620505.1 Clostridia bacterium | reverse complement strand
CAGGATGAGCTTGAGGGCTTCGCCCCAGGTCACCGTGCCGTCGGGACGGAAAGAACCGTCCTCGTAGCCGGAAATGACCCCCTGGGCGCTCAGCTCGGTCACATAGGGCTGATACCACTCCCCTTCCGGCACGTCGGCATAGGCGGCGTGGGCAGGCAGGGCGCACAGCAGGGTACAAAGCAGCAGACAGCTGAAAATTTTCTTCATAAACGGGTTCCTTTCGCCGTGGGTTTGTCGAATGTTGTCAGTATACCATATTCTGCCCTCCCGAACAAGGCGGAAAGCCCTTCCCAGGCGAAAATTAAGATTTCTTCAGAATTTGCGTCGAAGCAGTTCATAGTTTTGCAACAAAAATTTAACATAATATGTATAAAATTTTACATTTCTGCGATATACAGAATAAGAAAAGCGTGCTAAATTTAGAGAAGACGATATACTTTTAATTCTGGAAGTATCTCTTTTTTCCATTGGGGAGGAAACTATGAACACCTATCGCGCAGGTATCGACATCGGCTCCACCACCGTCAAGCTGGTGCTGCTCAACGAGCAAAAGGAGCTGGTTTTCGGAAAATATATCCGCCACGGTGCACGGACCCAGGAGGCGCTGGCCTCGCTGCTGCAGGAGGCCAAGGCCCTGTTGGGCGACTGCACCCTGCTGCCCGCCATCACCGGCTCGGGCTCCATCAATCTGGGCAAGGCGCTGGGCATCCCCTTCGTGCAGGAGGTGGTGGCGGTGGCTTCGGCCCTCAAGCAGGTGGCACCCCAGACCGACGTTGCCATCGAGCTGGGCGGTGAGGACGCCAAAATCATCTATTTCAAGGGCGGTCTGGAGGAGCGCATGAACGGCGTCTGCGCCGGCGGCACCGGCGCTTTCATCGACCAGATGGCGGCTCTGCTGCAGACCGATGCCTCCGGCCTGAACAAAGAGGCCGAAAACTATCAGGAAATTTATCCCATCGCCGCCCGGTGCGGCGTGTTTGCCAAGACCGACATCCAGCCCCTCATCAACGAGGGCGCCACCCGCGCCGACCTTGCCGCCTCCATCTTTCAGGCGGTGGTGCAGCAGACCATCTCCGGTCTGGCCTGCGGCAAGCCCATCCGGGGCTGCGTGGCCTTTTTGGGCGGCCCGCTGCACTTTTTGCCCCAGCTGAAACAGGCCTTTATCCGCACCCTCAAGCTGACCCCCGAGAACATCGTTGACCCGGAAAACTCCCACCTGTTCGCCGCCATGGGTGCGGCGCTGGAGTGCGGCGGTGAGGTCGCTCTGCCCCTGAACGACCTGCTGCAAAAGCTGGAGCAGGGTGTGGAGATGGCCTTTGAACTCAAGCGGCTGGAGCCTTTGTTCCGGGATCAGGCCGACTACGACGCCTTCCGCGCCCGACACGACAAGGCCATCGTTGCCAAAGCCGATCTGGAAACCTACCGGGGCAACTGCTTTCTCGGCATTGACGCAGGCTCCACCACCACCAAGCTGGCGCTGATCGGCAGCGAGGGACAGCTGCTCTTCTCCTTCTATGCCAACAATCAGGGCAATCCCATCAAAACCGCCATGACCGCCATGGCGGAGCTGGGCAAGCGGCTGCCCAAGGATGCCCACATCGTCCGCTCCTGCTCCACCGGCTACGGCGAGGCCCTGCTGAAATCGGCCTTCTGTCTGGACGAGGGCGAGGTGGAAACGGTAGCCCACTGCACCGCCGCCGCCTTTTTGACCCCCAGGTGGACTGCGTGCTGGACATCGGCGGTCAGGACATGAAGTGCATCAAGCTGAAGGGCGGCGTGGTGGAAAACGTGCTGCTCAACGAGGCCTGTTCCTCGGGCTGCGGCTCTTTTATTGAAAACTTCGCCAATTCTCTGGGCTTTACTGCAAAGGATTTTGCAAAAGAAGCCCTCTTTGCCCGGCATCCGGTGGATCTGGGCACCCGCTGCACGGTGTTTATGAACTCCAACGTGAAGCAGGCACAGAAAGAGGGGGCGCAGGTGTCCGATATTTCGGCCGGTCTGGCCTATTCGGTCATCAAAAACGCCCTGTTCAAGGTCATCAAGCTGGCCGATGCCCGGGAGCTGGGCTCCCACGTGGTGGTGCAGGGCGGCACCTTCTACAACCAGGCGGTGCTGCGGGCTTTTGAGTCCATCGCCGGTGTGGAAGCCACCTGCCCCGACATTTCGGGCATTATGGGCGCCTTCGGTGTAGCCTTGCTGGCGCGTCAGCGATATCGGGGTCAGCCCACCTCCATGCTTTCGCTGGAAGAGATTCAGAGCCTTACATATACCACCACCGCCGCCCGGTGCGGCGGCTGCGCCAACAACTGTATGCTCACCGTCAACGTCTTCCCCGGCGGCCGCCGCCACGTCACCGGAAACCGGTGCGAAAAGGGTCTGGGCGGTCGCGGCACGGCCAAGGACGTGCCCAATCTGTTTGCCTACAAGCGTCAGCGGCTGTTTGACTATGCGCCGCTGGAGGAGCAGGATGCACCCCGAGGCGTCATCGGCATCCCCCGGGTGCTCAATCTGTATGAAAACTTCCCCTTCTGGGCAACCTTCTTCCGGAAGCTGGGCTTCCGGGTGGTGCTCTCTCCCTTCTCCGACCGCAATCTTTATGCGCTGGGCATGGAATCCATCCCCTCCGAGTCGGAATGCTACCCTGCCAAGCTGGCCCACGGTCACGTGCAGTGGCTGGTGGAACAGGGGGTCAAAACCATCTTCCACCCCTGCGTGTTCTATGAAAAGCAGGAGACCCCTGCGGCCCAGAACCATTTCAACTGCCCCATCGTGGTGTCCTACCCCGAAAATCTGAAAAACAACGTGGAGGCCGTTGCCGACGGTGACGTGTGCTACATCCGCCCCTTTATGGCCTTTACCTCGGAAAAAATCGCCGCCGACAAGCTGGTGAGCGAGTGCCGCAAGGAATGGAACATTCCCGAGCCCGAGGTGCGTATGGCGGTCAAGGCGGCATGGGCCGAACAGCAGAAGGCCAAGGCTGACGTGCGGGCGGCCGGACAGGCGGCACTGGACTGGATGGAACAGAAGGGCAAGCGGGGCATCGTGCTGGCAGGCCGCCCCTATCACGTGGATCCGGAGATCAACCACGGCATCCCCGAGCTCATCGCCTCCTACGGTCTGGCGGTGCTCACCGAGGACAGCCTGCCCATCGACTTTGACCCCCAGCGCCCCATTCGTGTGGTGGATCAGTGGGTGTACCATTCCCGGCTGTACTCGGCGGCCGAGTTCATCCTCAAGCGGGAGGATCTGGAGCTCATCCAGCTGAACTCCTTCGGCTGCGGTCTGGATGCCGTCACCACCGATCAGGTGAACGAGATTCTGGAGGGCAGCGGCAAGCTGTATACCGTCCTGAAGATCGACGAGGTCAACAATCTGGGCGCTGCCCGTATCCGCATCCGCAGCCTGCTGGCGGCCATGAATATGCGGCGGGAAAACCGCATCACCGCCTCTCCCCAGCCCATCGCCTATGCCCGGAAGGAGTTCACCGAAGAAATGTTCCGGCAGGGCTACACCATCCTCTGTCCCCAGATGAGCCCCATCCACTTTGAGCTTTTGGAGCCGGTGTTCGCCAAACATGGCTTCAAAATCGAAGTGCTGGACAACGACAACCGCACCGCCATCGACACCGGCCTGAAATACGTCAACAACGACGCCTGTTTCCCCTCCATCACGGTGGTGGGACAGATCATGGAGGCCGTCCTTTCGGGCCGCTACGACACCAATAAGCTGGCTATCATCATGTCCCAGACGGGCGGCTGCTGCCGCGCCTCCAACTATGTGGGCTTTATCCGCCGGGCGCTGGACAAGGCCAACCTGTCCCACATCCCGGTGATCTCCCTCAACGCCAACGGCATGGAGAAAAACAGCGGCTTCAAGCTGTCCCCTGCCCTGCTGCTGGACGCCGCTCACGCCGTGGTCTACGGCGATCTGTTCATGCGCTGCCTGTACCGGGTGCGCCCCTATGAGATCGAGCCCGGCTCGGCAAATGCCCTCCACGAACAGTGGAAACAAATCTGTATCGACCAGCTGGTACACAAAAAAGGCAGCTACAAACAGGTCTGCCGTGGCATCGTGGAGGCCTTTGACACCTTCCCCATCCGCGAAGATCTGAAAAAGCCCCGGGTGGGCGTTGTGGGCGAAATTCTGGTGAAATATATGCCCCTCGCCAACAATCATCTGGTGGAACTGCTGGAAAAAGAGGGTGCCGAGGCTGTGGTGCCCGATCTGCTGGACTTTATGAACTATTGCCTTTACGGAAATCAGTATCTGTACGAGAATCTGGGCGACCGCTGGTCCACTGCGCTGGTGGGAAAGCTGGGCGTGGCGGCCATTCGCGCCCTGCGGAAGCCCGCGCTGGATGCCCTCAAAAAAAGCCGGCGCTTTGACCTTCCCATGCCCATCGAACAGGTGGCAAAGCTGGCAAAGCCCTTCCTGTCCATCGGCAACCAGTACGGTGAAGGCTGGTTCCTCACCGGCGAGATGGCCGAGCTTTTGATGACCGATACGCCCAACATTGTTTGCATCCAGCCCTTTGCCTGTCTGCCCAATCACGTGGTGGGCAAGGGCGTCATCAAACAGTTGAAAAAGGCCTATCCTTCTGCTAATATTGTAGCAGTGGACTATGACCCGGGCGCATCGGAGGTCAACCAGCTGAACCGCATCAAGCTGATGCTGTCCACCGCAAAAAAGAATCTGGAAGGATGATGGAATGAGACCCGACTGGAAAACCTGCTTCCGCATTTGCGTCAGCGTTTTTGCTCTGTATTTGTGTATTTTCTATTGGGAGACCCTGTCCAAGCTGCTGGGCACCCTGCTGAGCGCTCTGTCGCCGCTGATTCTGGGTCTGGTGATCGCCTATGTGCTCAATATTCTCATGAGCGTGTATGAGCGGCATTATTTTCCCAAAAGCCGAAAGCCCTGGGTGAAAAACAGCCGCCCGGTGGTCTGCCTTTTGGCTGCCATTCTCACCCTCATCGCCATCGTTACGCTGGTGGTGGATCTGGTGGTGCCCGAGCTGATCTCCTGCGTCAAGCTGCTTTTAAGCAGCGTGGAGCCTGCGGTGGAAAAGCTGCTGGGCAGCCAATGGATCATCGAGCTGCTGCCTGCCGACCTGCTGCAAAAGCTGGCTGCCATCGACTGGGGCGACCTGATCCAGAAGGCCGTCAAGGTGGTGGGTGCAGGCCTCGGCAGCGCCGCCGGTGCGGTGTATGCCACCGTCTCCTCGGTGATCTCCTCGGTGGTCAATGTGTTCCTTGCCATCATTTTTGCCGTGTATCTGCTGCTGAGCCGGGATACGCTGCAGCAGCAGGGACGCAGGCTGCTTTGCTGCTATCTGCCCAAAACGGTCAACCAAAAGGTACTGCACTGGCTGGCGGTGTTCAACGACTGTTTCCACCGGTATATCGTGGGACAGTGTCTGGAGGCCGTGATTTTGGGTCTTCTGTGCATGGTGGGCATGACGGTTTTCCGTTTCCCCTATGCCATGATGATCGGCACCCTCATCGGCTTTACCGCTCTGATCCCCATCGCCGGTGCCTATATCGGCGCTGCCGTGGGCGCTGTGATGATCCTCACCGTCTCGCCGCTGAAGGCGCTGCTCTTCCTGCTGTTCATCGTGGTGCTGCAGCAGCTGGAGGGCAATCTGATCTATCCCAAGGTGGTGGGCAGCTCCATCGGCCTGCCTGCTTTGTGGGTGCTGTCCGCCGTGACCGTGGGCGGCGGACTGATGGGTATTCTGGGTATGCTGCTGGGTGTCCCCATCGCAGCCGCCCTCTACCGTCTGCTGCGGGAGGATGTACTTCGCAGGGAAGGTGCAAAAAAAGCAAAATAAGAAACACGCTGATGAATGTAAATCCTCCGTATGATCGGTATCATACGGAGGATTTTGTTTGATAATTGTAATGCGCTGGATACAGATGATATATAAAGTAGTTTTCCAAATTCTTCAGGCAAAATATAAATCATCAAAAGCTTTCACTTTCTCACGATTCAAATCATCGTCATAAATACTTGATTCATAATACTTTCCACCATTTGCGCATGCCAAATACCCCGGGATCAGTTCCATCCCCATAAACGCAGGATAATTTTGCCCGTTAAGATCAGTAATCCCCCACAAGGAAGCTTCTTTAAATCCAAACTGTGGATAATATTCCGGTCTTCCGAAAAACAGGATCGCCCCAAAACCTAACGTTTTTGCTTTACATATCATGCTGTTCATAAGTGCTTTTCCAACACCTTTTCTCTGATACTCCGGCATAACGCTGATCGGTCCGAAATTCAAAACGGGAATCACACGATCAATTGTTCTCACTTCAGCTTTACTGCAAATAATATGTCCCACTACTATATTATCCAATTCCGCAACCAGACTTAACGCAAGAATGCCATCTCGTTTTCTTAGTTCATGGACCATCCAGTGCTCATATGGACATCCAATTCCACCTTGTTCAATTCTCCCGGGATATGAAAACGCGATTCTGGTTATTTCTTCAACTCTGTGATAATCCTCTTCCAACTCGGTTCTAATCAAAATACCCATAATGGTTTCCTCTCTATACTTTATCAAAACAGGCCGTGAAGAATGCAGTTTCTCGGCTCTGCCTTTCGGCGGGCTTTTCTTTGTTTTACAGCAGTTCTTTTGCTGCCCCGGTGAGGGGGATCAGGTCGGTCTTGTCCACCAGCTTCAGGTCGAACTTGCGGTTCAGTGCGGCAAAATGCTGCAGGCCGAAATTGACCTTCCGCAGATAGGAGAACACGCCGATGGCGCCGGGGGCAAAGTTGTCGGCCTCCACGCCGTAAATGGCACGCAGGTCGGGCAGGTCGGCAAAAATCTCCTGGACGGTTTTGCCGTATTTCTGCAGGTGGGCAGGCACATTGCCCGAAGCGATCAGCTTGCCCACGGCGTCGGCATTCATGGCGGCAGCCATGGCAGCACGGCACAGGCCTACGGCAGTGATATTGCCGTCGCCCAGGGCCAGGGCCTTGAACACGTCGCCCTCGCCTGCAAAGCCGCCGGTGACGTTGACGGCAGGCAGCACGTCGTACTCACCCTTCAGCTTTTCCAGAATCTTGACCAGATTGGCCTCCATCACCACGGTGGGCTGGCACCATTCGTTCATCATGGCACAGGGGCTGTAACCGCTGCCGCCGCTGGCGCCGTCAAAGGTCACCATATCCACCTTGTTTTCGGCGGCGATGCGCAGCACCCGCTCCATATCGGCCACGTCATAGCCCGCCATCTTGAAATAGACATTCTGCAGACCCAGCTTCCGCAGCGCTGCCAGACGGTCACGGAAGAAGGCTTCGTCCCACATGGGCAGGCGCCCGTACATATAGAAATTGGGGCAGGTGCGCTCTGCATAGGCCTTCTGCACGGCGGGATCGGAGGGGTCGGGATGGACCAAAAAGCCCATCTGCTGCTTTTTCAGTGCGGTCTCCAGATCGGGCAGACGGTTCACCGGCTGGGTGCCCTTTGCCGACTGACCGAACTTGAACTCAATGGCCTTGGCACCGTATTTGGTGATGGCGATCTCGGGCACGCCCAGGGCGTCGTCCTCTACGTTGCACTGGGGAACGATCTGACCGTAGCCACGGTAATACTTGTGGAAGGTCTCCAGAATCCGCCCCAGGAAGGGGAAGTCCACGATCTTGCCATTTTCCATCTTCAGCTCAGGATCCTTGCTCTTGGCATCCTCACCCACCATACAGGTGACGCCCGCCATGGCGGCACCGGCAAAATAATCCTGCCAGTTCAGCTTGATGAGGGCGGGCAGGATGATGGGCATGGCCAGCTTGACGGGATGCAGGGTGCCGTATTCCACCCCGGTCTTCACGTTAAAAACGGTGGCCTGGTCGGAGTCGGCCGGCGCGCCCTGTGCGCCGAACACATGACCGTTGATGTTGAAGTGGGAATAATCCAGAGGATAGACCTTTTCCGAGGCGATCTGGTTGGCGCCAGTGGTGGTGGGATAGACCGTCTGGATGCCAAGCACGGCGGCAAGGCCGATGTCACAGG
Source organism: Clostridia bacterium (assembly GCA_017620505.1). GTDB lineage: Bacteria > Bacillota > Clostridia > Oscillospirales > Butyricicoccaceae > UBA4644. Next base: position 5,809 of record JAGAVA010000126.1, on the reverse strand, counting down.
GGGTGGCGCAGCCCTCCACACACATGGAGCACATACCGGAGGTGCTGGTGCGGTGGGCGCTGCGGTTGGCAGTGGCGGCAAAGCCGGAAGTCAAATCGGGAGAATAAGACATAAAAAAGCCTCCATTCATAATTGCTTTCGCCTTCATTATAGCCCTTTTTCCCAAAATGTCAAAAGAGCCTGCTGCAAAATGCATCGAACGGTGTCATTCTGAGGCTGCAAGCCGAAGAATCTCCCGATTCCGGCAAAAAACTGCCTCATTGGGGAGATCCTTCGCTTTGCTCAGGATGACAACTGTGCACTTTGCAACAGGCTCTTTGGTTGTGTTTAATAGAAAAACGTGTGTCCGCCGATGACCAGCGCCACCTGACGGTTGCGGCCTGCCCAGCAGCGGGGAGCTACCTTATTGCTGGCAAAATACAGGCAGTCGGGGGCGGTTTCATAGCCCTCCAGCGCCAGCTTGGCAGCCAGCCAGCAGGTCTCGCAGGGGTCCTTCAAAATACTCTTGGAGGAGCGCTTGACGAACTGCACGCCGTTGCGGGTGTCAAAGATAACCTCCTCGGCGGTGCTGGGGAAGCCGGGATTCTCCATCCGGTTGATGATGACGTTTGCCACCGCAACCTTGCCGTCCAGCGGCTGGTTGCAGGACTCGTGCCGGACGATGCGGGCGATCCACAGCAGATCCTCCTGATCATAATAGGTGTCGCCGCTTTCCAGCAGGCCTGCGCCGGTGATATAGGCGGTCTTGGTCTCCTTTTCCCAGATGACTTCACCGTTGAACACCTTGGCGGCATCCCGCAGGGGGATCATGGTCACACCGGCGGAATAGGCGCAGGCGGCTGTCATATACCAGCAGCGGCCGTTGGCCTTTGCCAGACGGCTGCCGGGCTGCAGCTCCATCTGCAGGCCATCCTCCCGGGTGATAAAGATCTTGTTCTGTGCCACATCCCAGCCGACCGTGCAGCCCATGGCTTCAAAGAAATCCCGGACGGGAACACAGGTCGTGCCGTTATACAGACGGGCGTAATTGTCCAGCTCCAGAGGAAATCCGTTATATACCAGAGTGACGGCGTTGGGGTCGGTGATGTTGGTCAGCTTCTGGCTGTCCAGCTCGGGCTCCTCGGGCAGGACGGTATCCTCTCCGAACAGGCTCTCCTGCAATTCGCTTTCCTCCATGGTGAGGATGGCGAACTGCACATCATGGGTCAGATCCTCTTCGGGCGCAGTACCGGCAGCCATGGCGGTGACCGGCATGGCGGTCATCACAACACTCATGACGGCAGCCAGTATTCGCTGATATCGTCGTGTCAAAAACATTCACATCCTTTGAATCTGTTACTGTTTCGTTTTTGTTGTTACCGTTTTGTAACAGTGCCTATGATAGCACATTTCCCGGAAATGTCAAGAAAAAGCAAGCAGATTACCCGACAAAACCCGCAAATTTTGGTGGTTTTGCACAAGGGTTTTGCCCCGTTTTTCCAAAGAAAAACCCGAAACCCTGCCTGTTTTGGCAGAATTTCGGGTACGGTTTTCTTACTTTGCAACAGGCTTTTTCCGTTCCTGCCACAGCCGAACCGCCAGCCACCACAAAGGCAGCAGCCACAAAAACACCGCCGGCGGGATGGCCTCCACCCCCACGCCCAGCATACTCAGCGGCACGGCACAGGCGATGCACCAGGGACACAGGGCCACCATCACCACAAGGGTGTTGGACATATCCAGCGCCAGCTCCTCCTTGCCCTTGCCCAGCTTTTCATAGACCGGCCCCAGCAGCTGCTGGATCATCATGGTGCCGATGGTCTGGTTGCAGAAGACGCAGATAATCACGGTGGAAACCACCACCATCATACCGCAGCAGGTGATTTTTTTCGCCCAGGAAAGCAGCTTTTCCTGCAGGCCTTCCAGCATTTGCGTGCCCTCGAAAATACCCGAATAGGTACTGGACAAAATGATAATGCCCGACACGTTGACCATGGACAGCAGGCCGCCGCCCGACAAAATGCCTGCAAGGGTGGGCTCCTGTGCCTGATAGCCCCGGAGACAGGTCAAAAGAGCTTCGGTCAGGGGCATATCCTGCAAAAACACGCTGAGCAAAAAGGCCGCCGCCGAGCTGAGGGTCATGGCAAGCCGCACATTGACCTTGCACATGGGCAAAACCAGCATGAGCACTGCCGGCACAGCGCACAGCAGGGACAGGTCAAAGGTCTGTTCCAGCAGGGGCAGCAGACCGCCCTCCCCTGCCGCCAACGGATACCGGGGCGACAGAACGGCATAGACCCCGGCGGTGACCAAAAGGGGCACCAGACCGCTTTTCAGCATCCGGGAAAGGTTGTCATACAGCTTGGTGTCGGTGACGGTGGCCACCAGATTGGCGCAGGAGGAGGCAGGGCCGGTGCGGTCACCGAAATAAGCGCCGCTGAGCACGGCACCTGCCATCAGCGCCGGAGGCACGCCGCCAGAACGAGCCAGCGTCATCAGGATCACGCCCACCGTGCCGGTGATGCCGAAGCTGGTGCCCAAGGCATAGCCCAGCAAACAGGTCAGACCGAAGCCCGCCACCAGAAACAGGGAAGGCGGGATCAGCCGGATGCCGTGGTAGACGAAAAAGGTGATGGTGCCGCCCGACCGCCACAGGGCGGTGAGCAGGCCGATGAGCACGAAGATGCGCACCACGATCATGGAGCGCTTGATGCCCTTGAAGCACATCCGCAGCAGATCGCCGTGCTCAAAGCCCCGCAGGCGGGCAACGGTATAAAAGCACACCAGTCCCACCGACAGGGCCACCAGCATGGCATAGCCTGCGCCCCAGATGAGGCAGGCCACCATGACGGCGGCAAAAATCAAAAATGCAATGAGTAAATCCATAAATGATCCTTTTTAGTTTGTTTCTAATGTGAACAGCCGCCCCTGCTCCATCCGCATTTGCCGGGGCGCGGCGGCGGCAATGCCCTCGTCGTGGGTGATCATCACGATGGTTTGCCCTTCCCCATGCAGCTGCTGCAGGATGGACAAAATTTCCCGGGAGGTCACCCCGTCCAGATTGCCGGTAGGCTCGTCGGCAAGGATCAGCGGCGGCTGCGCCGCCAGCACCCGGGCGATGGCCACCCGCTGCTGCTGTCCGCCCGAAAGCTCGGCAGGGCGATGTCCCGCCCGCGCCTGTAAGCCTACCCGTTCCAGCGCTTCCAGCGCCTTTTGACGGCGGCTTTTGCGGCTTTCTCCCCGGAGCACCAGCGGCAGCTCCACGTTTTCCAGCGCCGACATGGAGCCGATCAGGTTGAAGCTCTGGAAGATAAAACCGATCTTCCGGTTGCGGATGTGGGCGGCGGCAGCGCCGCCCAGTCCCTCCACCGTGGTGCCTTCCAGCAGATACGTTCCCCCGGTGGGACGATCCAGACAGCCCAGAATGTTCATCAGGGTGGTCTTTCCGCTGCCCGAAGGGCCGGTAATGGCCAGAAAGTCCCCCTTGGGCACGTGAAGGTTCACGTCTTCCAGCGCCCGGAGGGTCTGACCGTGTTTTTCATAGATTTTTGTGATGTTTTCCAGCCGAATCATACAATCCCTTCCTTTTCAGGGATAGTATGGGCGGAAAAGCACCCGCTTACCCCCAATGCCGTTCGGTTCAGAAAGGATATGGCACCCACTGGGTCATTCCGAGCAAAAATGCCGCTGTCGGGCGGCATTTTTGCGTGGGAATCCGTACTCCCCACCGAGAATCGGATTGCCACACCAGTCTGCGGACTGGTTCGCAATGACAGTGTCCTGTTAACCGAACAGCGTTGCGCTTACGCCTCTTCCTCGTCCTTGCTGTCGTACTGCCCCACCTTGCGCACGTCGGTCATAGGGGTGTCGGGGAACATTTTCCGTGCCACCAGACGGTAGATGGGCATGCCCTGCAGGGAGAAATTGCGCTCATACTCGGTCATTACGTTGGGGGTGTCGGTGGCGTGCAGGTTGAAGGTCACGTCAAACAGACCGTAGCCGAACTGGCTGAAATAGCAGATGCTGTGCTCGAACAGGGGTCGGTTGTCGGTCTTGAAGCAGATCTCGCCCCGCTCCTTAAGGAACCGCTGATAGACCGCCAAAAAGGCCGGATGGGTCAGGCGGCGCTTGTGCTGACCCTTGGGAGGCCAGGGATCGGAAAAGTTCAGATAGATCCGGTCAGCCTCACCGGGAGCGAACACCAGATCCAGACGGGCGGCATCGTAGGAGATAAAGAGCAGGTTGTCCAGCTCCTCCTTCTGTGCCTTTTCCATGGCGATGAGCAGCACGCTCTCCACCCGCTCGATGGCGACGAACAGCTGGTCGGGGTTCTGCTTTGCCATCTGCACCACAAAGCCGCCCTTGCCGCAGCCGATCTCTACATTCAGGACGGTATCGGCGGTGCATTCAAAATGCTCCCGCCATTTGCCCCGCAGCTCCTCGGGGTTCAAAACCTGCACGTCCTCGCAGGCTGCCATCCGTCCGGTCAGATTCTTCTTTTTCCGCATTCTCATAGGGTTATCCCTCGTTTTCTTCTGTAATAAGGTCATACTGACCCATAATAAAGAATTATACCGCATTTGCAGGCGGCAGTGCAAGTACTTGACGGGAACACTGGAAAAATTGTATAATAAAGGCAACGGATATTTGTGCATATAAACGGAGGTATTTATGAAGAAACATCTCAATCCTGTCTTGAAATACGGAGGAATTCTGGCGGCAAGCCTGCTGTACGCCGCCGCCATCGCCCTCTTTCTCGACCCCAACCAGCTGGCTCCCGGCGGTGTCAGCGGTATCGCCATCATCGTCAACCATCTGCTTCCCATTCCCACCGGTACGCTGATTTTGATGATGAACGTGCCCCTGCTGTTGCTGGGTATGTGGAAGCTGGGCTTCCAGTTCGTGCTGTCCACCCTGGTGGCCGTCATTTCCTCGTCGTTTTTCACCAACCTGCTGGCTCCTTACGGCCCGCTGACCACCGATCCCCTGCTGGCGGCCTGTGCCGGCGGCGGTCTGCTGGCGGTGGGTATGGGTCTGCTCTTTAAGCTGGGCGCCACCTCGGGCGGCACCGACATTCTCATCCGGGTCATCAAGCTGAAATACAAGCACCTGAAGACCGGCAGCCTGTTCCTCATCACCGACTGCTGTGTCATCGCCGCCTCGGCGCTGGTGTTCCGCAATGTGGATCTGGCGCTGTACGCCGCCATCGCCACCATCCTGTCCTCCTTCTGTCTGGATCTGGTGCTGTACGGCCGTGACGAAGCCAAGCTGGTCTATCTGATCACCGATCACGAAAAAGCCATCGCCAACCGGCTGCTGGAAGAGCTGGAGATCGGTGTCACCTATCTGCAGGGACAGGGCGCTTATACCCGCGACAACAAAAAGGTCATCCTGTGCGCCATGCAGAAGCGGCTGCTGCCTCGGGTGCAGGAGATCGCCATGGAGGAAGATCCCTACGCCTTTTTGATTGTCACCTCGGCCAGCGAGATCTTTGGCGAGGGCTTTAAGGATATTTCGGCACCCCGGCTGTAAAATTCTCAAAAAAATCGAAAAAAAGACTTGACTTTCCGGCTGCCTTTTGGTATTCTATATTGGCAGTCAGGAAATGCGGATTTAGCTCATCTGGTAGAGCGCCACCTTGCCAAGGTGGAGGTAGCGAGTTCGAGCCTCGTAATCCGCTCCACTGATGCCCACTTGCAGAAATGCAAGTGGGCATTCTTAACCGAATATGCGGATTTAGCTCATCTGGTAGAGCGCCACCTTGCCAAGGTGGAGGTAGCGAGTTCGAGCCTCGTAATCCGCTCCACTGACCACTTGCAGAAATGCAAGT